>JBDRDQ010000461.1:0-12043 GCA_043820695.1 Gemmatimonadota bacterium
CGTCAGAATGCTGGCGCCCAGGGGAGCGTAGGGCTCGGCCAGGCCACCCAGGACGAGAAACCGGCCAAGGGTGAGAAGACCGGCGGCCACCAACATCCCACTATACAGAACCCACCGGCGGGTCAGATACGACCCCAGCTCCTTCAATCCGAGGTCATATTTCGAGCTGTCCAGAAGGAGGACCACACCCAGGAGGGTGATGGCGCTTTCCTTGGTCAAGAACGCCATTACGTAGAGGAAGAGGAAGGCGAGGAGGCGGCCCGATCCCATTGCATTTCGAGCCCTGAGGATCAGTAGGCAGGCCCAAAGAAAGAAGAACGCTGAGAGGATCTCCGCCACACCGACCACATTCGCCACGGCCTCGACATGGACCGGGTGGACGGCGAAAAGGGCGCCTCCCATAAACGCCCCTGCCACAGGCAAGAGCTCGCCGAGAAGAAGAACGACCAGTACCGTCACCCCCGAGTGGAGGAGCAGGTTCACGACATGAAAACCAACGGGATTCCCGTCAAAAAGGGCCCATTCAGCGCCCAAGACCGCGGTCGCCACGGGCCGCCAGAGCCCCAGGCCGGGGCCGTAGCGACCCGGCCAGTAGGGTTCCACCAAGGCTTGAGGAAGCGTTTCCAGGCTCTGTATCCCGGCGTTTTCCAGGACGATGAAATTATCGTCGTATGCGAACTCATTCCCGGGGGCGTTGAAGAAGACCGCAATCGCCAGAGCCCAGCAAAGGACCGCCGCCGTTCTTAAGGTTCGGAAGGGTGAGTCCCAGAGTTTCACAGTGTAGATCCTCCATCAGTGCGGACGCTATCGGCCGGGCCTTCCGGTCTGCCGGGGGAGGGAGGGCCCGCCGATCCCACCTTCTCCTGGAGTGCCAGGGCCCGACCTCGGGCCGCAGTGGCCCCTTCCCTCTCTCCGAGGGCCTCGAGGATATCGGCCAACCGGGCCCATCCGCCCGCTGAAGTGGAGTCCATTCCCAGAGCTACCCGCCTTGCCCGGAGAGCGGCCTCCAGATCGCCCTTGAGGAGGTAGCTCTCCGAGACCGCTCCCCAAAGGTCCGGGTGGGGGTCTGCGTTCGCCAGCCCGGCCAACGCCACCCCGTGGGCGTCCCGTCCCCGCTGCTGCCGAAGGAGTTGGGTTGAAAGGAGGCGGTAGGCATCATCCCTGGAGGGGGCGACCTCAATGGCCCGGCGCAGAAGGGCCTCCGCGTCCGCCCATTGCCCCATCCGTCCGTAGAACTCGGCCACCTCGGTGAGGGTCCCATATCGTTGGGGCGCGAGGCGCAGGGCCATGGAAAACTCATCCCCGGCGGCCCGGCTGTCCCCGACCCGATCCAACCCGGACCCTCGGTTCAGGAAAGCGAGGTGGGATTCAGGGTGCTCCCGGTTGAGGGTTTCGAGCACCGTATAGGTGTTGAACCAGGAGGGATTCCGGAGCACCGTCCGAACAAAGAGGACGAAGAGAACCCCTACGCTGAGGGCCAGGGCCAAACGCCGAACCAATTGCCCCCTCCCCAGAAACCGGGAAGTGACCCCGGCAGCCGCGAAGGAGAGGCCCACGGAGGGCAGGTAGAGGGTTCGCTCGGCCAGAAGAACCCCGGTGGGGAAGAGCAGGTTGGAGACAGGGAGTACCACCAGGACAAACCAGAGAATCCCCAAGGTCACCAAGGGCATCGATATCTTGGCCCGAAGGGCCCGAACCGCAAAGTAACCAAACCCGAGGATGACCCCTGCACCCAGAACCACCCCCAGCTCCATCCCCTCGGCCGGGAAAAGCACGCCTGGCGCATAGTCGGCGGCAAGATCCAGGGGAAAGAGGAGGAGTCTGGCGTATTGGACCCATAAGGCCACGGCCGTGAGAATCCGCTCTCCCGGACCCAGCGCCCTGAAGATAGGCGCGGAAACTTCCCCGGTGAGGCTTCCGAGAACCATCCACCTGAGGCCGAGAAAGGCCAGGAGTACCGCCAGGAAAAGGAGGTAGGTTGGGGCCTCCCTCAACAACCGGGAGGTGAGAGACCGGCCCGTAACACCCGGCCGAGCCACCCCAGGCCCTGACCCCCCTGCCGATTTCGGCCGGGCCACCAGAAAAGGCCGGGAGAGTTCCAGGAGGAGAAGGGCGATCGGAAGGGTTACCCCGATTTCCTTGGCTCCGAGGGAGAGAAAGTAGAGGAATCCCAATCCCATTAGCCTTGGCACACGGCGCCAGCCCTCCCAATCCCCTCCTCTCCAATAGAGGAGGCAGGCTCCCAGAAAAAAGAAGGCGGAATAGAGTTCGGCCCGCCCCACCACGTTGGCGACCGCCTCGGAATGAAGTGGGTGCACGGCGAAGAGGACACCCCCCACCAAGGCCGGGAAAACCGCCCCCATCTCGAGAAGCAACAGGAAGACCAAGAGGGAAACCAGGGCGTGGAAGAGGAGGTTGAGGAGATGATACCCCAAAGGATCTTCCCCGAAGGCCATCCACTCGAGGGTGAAGGAGAGGGATGTCACCGGTCGGTAGAGACCGGCCCCTTCAAGGGCATCGGGCTGGTACGGAGATGAAAGAGCCCCCCGCCAGTCGCCGGCGGTAACCAGAGGATTCTGAGGAAGAATGGAGTTGTCGTCGTAGGCAAACCCATTGCCCAGGGAATTGGCGTACGCCGCGCCGGCCAGGAACAGGACGAGGAACCCCGCCCGAAAAGCCGTCACCTAGGAGCCCGCATCTCCCTGGGTCGCGGCCTGCCCCTGGTTCGGAATCTCCCTTCGTTCCCATGAGGCCACAGCGGGGGGTACCCAAGGTTGAGCTTTCGGCGCCAGGAGATTGGACCGGAAGATGTACCAGAGCGCGGCGAATCCATCTTTCCAGTTGATCTTCTTGCCCTCCGAGTAGGACCGTCCATGGTAGCTGATGGGGAGCTCGTAGATCCTGGCGTGGGCCTGCGCAAGGCGCGCGGTGAGCTCCGGCTCGATCCCGAACCTCTGAGCCGATAGGGGCAGGCTCTGGAGGAGCTCGGTCCGCACCATTTTGTAGCAGGTCTCCATGTCGGTCAGGTTCAGGTCCGTAAACATGTTGCTGAGGAGGGTGAGGAAGGTGTTCCCCACGGAATGCCAGAAGAGGAGGACCCTGTGGGGACCGCCGAGGAACCTGGAGCCGTAAACGGCGTCGGCCCTCCCTGTGAGGATCGGGTGGAGCAGGAGGGGGAATTCGAACGGATCGTACTCCAGGTCTGCGTCCTGAACCACGGTCACATCCCCCGTAGCTTTCTGGAAACCCGTTTGGAGCGCGGCCCCTTTCCCCCTGTTCACGTCATGAAACACCAGGGTGTCGATGAGGCCCTCCTCCCTCAATCGCTTCAGTAGGTCCCTGGTTCCATCGGTAGACCCGTCATCCACGACAATCACCTCAAGAGTCAAAGGCACCTCCCTCACCCGGCGAAGGAGGGTCTCCGCCGTGTTGATCTCGTTGAAGGCCGGGATCACCACGGTCAGGGTAACCTTATCCCAAGGGAGCTCCCGGTCCGGGAGGCCAGAATAGATCACGGAGTGCCGGAGGGAGTCGGTCATAGCTCTTCGTCGGGTTTCGGGATAAGGATGGGGCGGATCATTCGGTCAGTCCGTAACGGTTGAGCTTCCGATAGAGGGTCGATGGATCGATCCCCAGAACCTCGGCCGCCCGGCTCTTATTCCCGCCTTCCGCCTGGAGGACCCACTCGATGTAGGCTTGCTCGATAACCTCCATGGCCGGGTTCGGCAGGGGGCGATCCGACACCAGTTGGGGAGTAGGCGCCTCCAAGACCCGTTGGGGCAGATGTTGCGATCCGATCTCCCCGGGCCCGGCCACGACGACGGCCCGCTCCAGAGCGTTCTCCAACTCCCGAACGTTCCCTGGCCAGTCATAAATCATGAGAGCCTGCATGGCCTCCTCGGTGAGGGACATAGCGTCGGATTCGGGGCCTTTGTCGGTAGCCTTCCCCAGAAAATGTTTGGCGAAAAGGGGGATATCCTCGCGACGCTCCCTAAGAGGTGGAAGATGGAGGGCGATGACATTCAACCGGTAATAGAGATCGCTCCGGAACGAACCCCGTCGGATCTCCTCCTCCAGGTCCCGGTTGGTCGCCGCGATGACCCGGACGTCGATCGAAACCGGCACCGTGGACCCTACGGGGATCACTTCCCTCTCCTGGAGAGCGCGAAGGAGCTTGACCTGGGTGGAGGGGCTCGTCTCCCCGATCTCGTCGAGGAAGAAGGTACCCCCCTTTGCGGCCACGAGGAGGCCTTCCTTGTCCCGTACCGCACCGGTGAACGACCCCCTCACGTGTCCGAAGAGTTCACTTTCCAGGAGGCTGTCGGGCAGGGCCCCGCAGTTGATGGAGAAGAACGGGCCTTCCGATCGGGATGAAAGCTCGTGAACATATTTTGCGATGACTTCCTTCCCGGTCCCGCTCTCCCCACCCAGGAGGATGGTTGACTCGGTGGGCGCGACGGTTTCCGCCAGCTCCAGGACTTCCAGGAACCCTTTGTTCTTCCCGATGGGACGATTCTTGGATCTCTTCCCCTGGCGGGAGATTTCCTTCTTGAGTTTCCGGTTCTCGGCCCTCAGCTCCCGGGCCTCGGCGGCCCTCCTGCAAATGGCGAGCAGGTCGTCGTTGGCAAAGGGTTTCTGGAGGTAGTAGTAGGCTCCCTCGTTCACGGCTCGGACGGCGGATTGGAGGGAGGCCTGGGCCGTCATGAGAATCACCGGAATCTCGGGGTCCAATTCCCTCGTCCGGGCCAGGACCTCCAGCCCTGACACACCCGGCATCCGGATATCGGTTACTACCAGATCCTGTTGGTCCTTGGAGAGAATCTCCAATGCTTCCGCCCCGCCCTTTGCGGTCGTGACCTCGTACCCTTCGCCCCGAAACAGAATCCTCAGGGAGTCCAGGATCCCGGTCTCATCATCCACCAGAAGGATTCTCACCGATTTGGAACTCACGAGACCTCCACCTCCTCAACTTGCGGATTCCCCGGAAGGAAAAGCCTGAACTCGGCCCCCCCGTCCGGTCCCTCGTGCACCAACACAGCTCCTCTATGAGCTTCCACGGCGCGATGGACTACTGCCAGCCCAAGGCCACTTCCGCCGACACGATTCGTGAAGAAGGGATCGAAAATCCGGCCCGCTTCCTCCGGCTCAACTCCGGGGCCCGAGTCTGATACCTTAAGGCATACCGGACTCTTCACGTCGCCTCCCTCCCCTCCGGGGCATTCCTCCTGGTTTTCCAACACCACCCGGACGATCCCGGCCGGGCCCGCAAACTGAACTGCGTTCAGGACCAGGTTGAAGATGGCTCGGTGAAGAAGGTCCGCGTCTCCGGGGACTCGAACCTCCCGGTCCAGTCCTTTTTCCAGGACTCTCACGCCGATCCCCATCTCCGGATGTTTGCTGACCAGGGTCACACAATCCCGGGCCAAGGCGGCCAGATCGACCTGCCCCGAACGGCCCATTCTGAGAACGGAGAACTCGATGAAACCGGAGAGCAAACGACTGAGCCGTTCCGATTCCGAAACCACAAGCCGTTGGAGGAGCTGCCGGTCCTCCCCGTTGAGGCCGGATCCCGACAGTTGCTCCACAGCGCTCCGAATCGAGGCCAGTGGATTTTTGATTTCGTGTGCCAGGGAGGCGCTGAGTTCGGCCACCGCCTCCAACCTCTCGGCCCGACGGTTCAATGCATTCAACCGCTCCTGGCCCGTGATGTCCTGGAAGATGGCTGTCACCGACGGTGCAGTTCCCGCCTCCCGTTCCAGGACCGTCGTGCTGATCCCCAACACGACCTCGGTCCCGTTCCGTTCGGCCACCGATTTGAAGCGGGCCACCGGTTGGCCGTTTACCAACGAATCCTCCAGGGTCGATCCCATTCCCGGAGCAACGGTTTCAACGGCCTCGAGAACCTCTCGCCCTCTCCACTCCTGAAAGCTCAGGCCCACGAGAGCCTCACCGGCCCGGTTCAGGTAAATCAGTCGACCGTCCCCATCGAGGGTCATGACCCCAGTGCCGATGTTATCCAGTATGTCCCCCGTATCCAAGCGTAGCTGGCGAAGGGTGGATTGGATTTGGCCCAGGGCCAGACCCGCCCTTCTGGTCTTATCACCCAGCAGCCCCGTGACCACCGCCACGGTGGCGAAGAGCCCCATATTCAGGACCACTTCCAGGCGGAAGGTGTCCAAATGCAACAAGACGGCATCAGCCAGGAAAAGGACGGTGGCGAGGACCCCTACCAGGACCCCGCCTGGAAGGGGGAGGAGCAGGGCCCCCGCGGTTATGACCAGGATGTAGAGGAAGGCGAAGGGGCTGTCCGCCCCTCCCGTTATGTGTACGATAGCCGTGACGAGGAGGGCGTCGAAGAGGACCTGGAGGTAAACGAAATAGTCACCGGGTTCCCGACGCCGGAGTCGGGTATGCCAGAGGGAGATGCCCGTGAGGCCAAAGGAGGCCAGGAACACCAGCGTCGCGACGAAGGTCTGAGTGGGCTCGGCTCGACGCCAGACGAGGAGGGCTGCGACGAGGATCCCGGACACCAGAACGAGGCGGCCAAGGTAGATCCACCGAAGGACCGCCTCACGACTGATCGAAAACCGAGTTTCGTTTTGCTGGAGTCTCAAGGGATCATATTTCCTCGAGAGGTGGTGGGTTGGGGAAAGAAACACCAACCCGGGATGATCCAGTGTAGGACAATGGTTTGCAGCATGCAATGATCCCGTCTGGCAAAATGCAAATCTCGCTGCCTTCACGAGGCGGCCTCGGGGTAGCCGCCGGACCGATCCTGGCCCAGATTGGAGGAATCATGCCCAACCCATCTTTGATATCGGTCGCACGGGGAGATGCCCCGGCCGACCTCCTCTTCCGGGGGGGTCGCGTTGTGAATGTCTTCACTGGCGAGATCGAGGAGGTAGACGTCGCGGTGTCCGGCCGGTTCGTTGCGGGCCTGGGCCCCGGTTACGACGCTGCCTCGGTGATCGATCTCGAGGGCAGCTTCCTCCTCCCCGGTCTGATTGACGCCCATGTCCATGTGGAGTCCAGCATGGTGACCCCCCGGGAGTTCGCACGGGCTGTCGTACCCCATGGAACGACGACGGTGGTCTCCGACCCCCATGAAATCGCCAATGTCCATGGCATGGAGGGCATCCGGTACATGCTGGCCGCGAGTGAGGGGCTTCCCCTGACGGTTTTTGTCATGGCTTCGTCCTGTGTCCCTGCCACTGCCATGGGAACCGCCGGTGCTGAGCTCGACGCGGAAGCCCTGAAGGACCTCCTATCCCATCCTCGCGTCCTGGGGCTGGCCGAAGTCATGAACTTCCCTGGGGTCATCTTCGAAGATCCTGGGGTGATAGCCAAGCTGGACGTCTTCGCCGGACGTTCGGTGGATGGCCATGCCCCCGGCCTTCGGGGCCAGGCCTTGAATGCCTACATCGCAGGGGGGCCCAGCTCCGACCATGAAAGCACCTCCCCGGAGGAGGTTATGGAGAAGCTGAGACGGGGCATGACGGTCTTCTTCAGGGAGGCCACCAACGCCCGGAATCTCCTTGATGTCCTCCCGGCGCTTACCCCGGAGAACCGGCGGAGGGTGGCGCTCTGCACCGACGATCGACAACCTCCGGACCTGCTGGACGTGGGAGGAATCGACGCCATGGTCCGGACCCTCATCCAGGAGGGGATTCCCCCCATCGAAGCCATCCGCCTGGCCACCCTGAATCCGGCTGAGCACTTTCGGCTGACCGACCGGGGAGCCATCGCTCCGGGTCGCCGGGCCGACCTTCTGATCGTGAATGACCTGGACGCTCTGGCCATATCCGAGGTGTATTCCGGCGGCGTGCTGGCGGCCAGGGCCGGTACTACCCTCCCCTGGAAACTCCCTTCGCCCACCCCACCCCCCTCACCATCCATGAGGATCGATCCGGGAGCCATAGACCTCCGGATCCCAGGCCGGGAGGGCAGAGTCCGGGTGATCCAGGTCATCCCAAACCAGATCATCACCGGGGCCAAGGAGGTGATCCCCTCCCTGCTCGATGGCCAGGTGGTCTCCGACCCTTCCCGTGACCTTCTGAAGATCGCCGTGATGGAACGCCATATCGGCAGCGGGCGGGTTGGTTTGGGCTTGGTGACCGGAATGGGGTTGAAGAAGGGCGCAATCGCCGGGACCGTGGCCCATGACCATCACAACCTCCTGGCCATTGGGGTCGACGACGATTCGATGCTGGCAGCGGTCACGGCGGTGTCGGAGATGGGTGGTGGCTTGGCCGTGGCCCTCGATGGTGAACTTCTCGGGGCTCTTCCCCTCCCGGTGGGCGGGCTTATGTCGGAAGAGCCCATCGAGGTCGTCCGGGAAGGACTGAACAAGGTACTGGAGGCGGTTCGGGCGTTGGGTTCGCCCCTCCACGATCCCTTCATGGCCATGTCCTTCCTGGCCCTGGAGGTCATCCCTTCGCTGAAGATCACCGACCAGGGGTTGGTCGATGTCGATCGGTTCCAGCGCGTGGGGCTCTGGGTGTAGGAAAAGGCTTTACCGAGTCACCGGCACCTGAAGAAGCTGCCCTGCATAGATCCGACTGCCATTGAGGTCGTTCTCCTGCTTCAGCCTGTCTACGCTCGTACCGTGGGACTTGGCGATGTCCCAGAGAGAATCCCCTCTCCGTACCCGGTAGGCCACGAGGTCAGCGGAGGCTACCCTTGTCTCGGCCGGTGGATTGGAGAGGTCGTTGACGTATCGGGCATAGGGTTCAGGAAAAAGAGCGATGTGGTAGTGGGGCGGATAGGATTCCCGAGTGGCTTCCAGAACCCCGGCCCCCTCGAGTGAGAGAAGAGTACTCTCCAGCCAAGATCTACAGGCCTGGCTGTTACTCCTCCGTACGTCGACGGCCATCCCGGTAGGATGAACGGAGCGGGAAGATGCATTTCTCGGCTGCCGGGAAAGGGGCCGGGTCATACTGGTCACCACCAACTTCTCCCCACAAGCCCCCCGGTACTGACCGGCAAGCCGAAGAATGAAGGTCCGCGTGTCCGGACGAACGAAAGGATAGGATACCCCATTCAGGTCGAAATCCCGGTTGGCCCTCACCTGGACCAGGTAGCCCGATTTGACGAACCGCTCCACTTCGCCCGGGCTCGCGATGTAGGTGAAGTCATGGAGCTGAGCGGCTCTTTCCTGGCGGTCGAGGGAAGCGGTGGATCCGCTGAGGCTCTGCCCTTGGCTGGCCAGGGGGAAGAGAGAGACGCCCCCGATCATCAGGAGAAGAGGGCAGAGAAGACTGATTCCCCCTCGGTCTCGGCTCGGGGCTCGGGCTTTTCGTTCTACCGTCATGGGCGTGCGCGCATGGAAGGTTTGCCGGGGGAAACGGCCCCGAGTCCGGAAGGAATCATCATCGGCGTCTATGAGTAAACATATGATTCCGAAGACACAAGGGTTTCCGTAATAAGAAACCGATCCTACCGCGGGGGTTCCCGTGTCCAATAGATTTCCCTTTGGCAAAAATCGGACCTCGATCCAGCACTCTTTTTCAGGAGCAATCTCGCGTTGTCCCACCGTTACGGTTTTTATGGCCGGCTCTTCGCTTGGCTCCTGGCTCGAGAAGGAGGAAAATATGGTGGATTCGTGGAGGTCCGAAAGCGGCGACTCTTCGCCGGGTTGACCGGGACCTTGGTGGAGATCGGTCCCGGAACCGGCTCCAACCTCCGGTATCTACCTGGGAGTCTCCACATCATAGGCGTCGAGCCGAATCCTTTCATGCACAGGTATTACCTGGAGGAAGCCCGAACAGAGGCCCGGTCGGTCGACCTTGTCCAGGGCGTCGCCGAATCCCTTCCCTTCCCGGATGGCAGCATCGACGCGGTTCTCTCGACCCTCGTGCTCTGTTCGGTGGGGAGAATGGACCGAGTCCTGGAGGAGGTTCTACGGGTGCTGAAGCCCGGAGGAAAGTTCCTTTTCATGGAGCATGTGGCTGCCAGGGAGGGGAGCTGGCTCCGCCGGGTTCAACGGTTCATCCGGCCGGCTTGGCGAAGAATCGGGGACGGGTGCGAGCCGGACCGGACTATTGAGGAGGATTTGCTCGGGGCAGGTTTCAGGCAGGTGAATCTCGACCGATTCTCGGTTCCCCTCCCCATCGTTTCCCCCCACATCGCGGGAACAGCCGAAAAATAAGAGGGGGAGAAGGAAGCCTTTCGAGGCCCCTCTCCCCCCCACCCCTTCAGAGGATTCACTCCGGAAAATATGACCGGATCAGATACTCTTTATCCAACCCCCTCGGCGGAAAGCATACCTCTCGGCCACCTTGTCCCAATTCACCACATTCCAGAAAGCAGCCACGTAATCCGGCCGACGATTCTGATAGTTCAGGTAGTAGGCGTGTTCCCATACGTCCAAGCCCAAGACCGGCGTGTGGCCGCTCATGAGGGGACTATCCTGGTTCGCCGTTGAGAGGACTCTCAGCTTCCCAAACGGGTCGATGACCAGCCAGGCCCAACCGGAGCCAAAGCGAGAGGCGGCCGCCGCCCCGAACTCTTTCTTGAAAGCGTCCAGCGACCCGAAGTCCTTGTCGATGGCTCCGGCCAGGTCACCCTTGGGAGCGCTGCTCCCGCCCGGAGTGAGGATATCCCAGAAGAGAGAGTGGTTGTAATACCCTCCTCCGTTGTTCCTGACGGCAATCTGGATCTCACCGGGAAGGCCGTTGAAACCCCGGAGGATGTGCTCGGCATCGACGGAATGGAACTCGGGATGTCCCTCCAAAGCCGCATTAAGATTGGCTGTGTACCCACCATGATGCTTTTGGTGGTGGATTTCCATGGTCCGGGCGTCAATGTGGGGCTCCAGAGCATCGTACGCGTATCCGAGCCCGGGAAGCTGGAAGGGATGGGACATGGATCCTGTCTCCTCTCGATGGTCTGTCGGCAATCTTTCTTTTGATCGGTTCGATATCCGGTCGTTGTACACCCGAGGCCGAAAAGGTTCTCTCCCCCTTTCCCCCTCCCTCTGGGGAGCCGAGGTTTGGCGGATGGAGGAGCATGGGAGAGGAGCATAGGAATGAAGGAACCGCCGCCTAAAAAGCCCGCCGCCGGCGGGGGGTCCGATAGCGATGTGCCTCGGATTCTCCTGGTGGATTGCGACATGTTCTATGTCCAGGTGGCTCGGCTGGAGGACCCGGATGGGGTCGGGCGGGAAGACCTCCTCATCGTCGGGGGTTCCCCCACGGGACGGGGGGTGGTGACGTCCGCCTCCTACGAAGTCAGGAAGTTCGGGGTCCGGTCCGGGATGCCCACCGCCCAGGCCCTCAGGCTTTGTCCGGGGGCCAGGGTGGTCCCGGTTTCTAGAAGAGCCTGTGCGTTTCGAAGCAAGAGGGTCAAAGAAGTCCTCGAAGAACTCTCCCCGGTCGTCCAGGCCGCCTCCATCGACGAGTTCTATCTCGATCTCTCGGGAACGTCCCGCCTCTTCCACGGGGAGCCCCTGGACTCCATCGCACAGCGAATCCGACAGGAGGTCCTGGAACGAACCCGGATCTCCGTTTCCGTGGGGGGTGGGACTCGAAAGCTCATCGCGAAGCTGGCAGCCGGTCGGGCCAAGCCCGCAGGGGTTCACCTGGTTCCGCCCGGAGGGGAAGAGCGGTTCATGGGGAGTTTTCGGCTCCGAGAAATCCCGGGCGTCGGGCCCGCTCTGGCAGAAACGCTCGAACGGAAGGGGCTCGTAGATGTTAAGGACATCCTCCCCGTTGACCAGGCATGGTTGGAGAAGTGGCTCGGCCCTTCCCGAGGCCGCTGGTTGTGGGAACGAGCCCGCGGGATGGACTCGTCCAGGGTGATCCCCGGGGAGCCGAGGAAGTCCATCAGCTCCGAGAGAACCTTCGGATCCGACCTTTTCGACGACACGGTCCTTGAACGGGAGATCCTCCGCCTGACCGGCAGCATCGGCGCAACCCTCCGAAGCAAGTCGCTCCAAGGGCGAACTATCTCCGTGAAGATCCGGGACCATGACTTCAGGACCCGTCAGGCAAGCCACACCCTTCCGGAGCCGGTGGAATCGGACAACACCATCTTTTCGGTGGCC
>JBDRDQ010000462.1:0-2499 GCA_043820695.1 Gemmatimonadota bacterium
GGGTCCGTAGTACTGATGTCCGCCATCCTCCAGAGGTCGAATAAACCCACCCGACATCAAGTCCTCAGCCGGAAGACTAACGAAAGGGGTTCGGGTTACCGTCGTGGTTTCCCTCCGGTGCTCCCGTTCCACTCTCCTTCCCGTGCTGTCCAGGTCTCGGTCGTAGGTGGAGATTTCAAGCCGATAGAGGCCTTCCTGTTCCGTCCACGTTTGAACCGCCAGAGCTGTTCGAGCTTCGTCCCACACCCTAGCGATTTCCGATGCTTCGTCAGGGCGAATTCGGCACCGCTCGTCTGCCTCGACATGAATTCCGGCCAGCGGTATCGCGTGATAGGAGAGGGCGATTGAGACCTGCCTTGACTCTCCAAGGCCAAGCGTGAAAGGAGAGCTGAACTCTGTCTCTCTCCCTATCATCTCCGCCTTGACCTGAAATACCCCTGGGTCCCGGACCGGAAAGAGGAATCGCCCGGATTGGTCTGTCAGGGCGCTCCGAAGGAGGCCCCCCTGTTCGTCGAGGAGGGAAACGAAGGCGCCGGCAATCGGTTCGCCCGACTCGGACCCCGTTACGTGAACGAGAATGGATTGGCCGAGAACTGGGGAGATCAGCGGCAGGAGCAGAGAGACCGCAAGAAGCGGTGCCTTAGCGAGTATCCTCATAGAACCCCACCAGGTTTGGGCGACTTGCCCGGCCAAGAAAGATACCTATGGTAATACGTTGGGAAATCTCAGGAGTGACCCTCATGCCTTGGTCCGTGTAGTATGGAACCATTCGGCTCCCGACGAGAGCCGCTCTCACTTCATAGACGCTCGAGCCCTCGAAAGCGTGCAGCGGCCCGACCGAGGTTCGCCCTCAGTCTATCTGGTCCTGCGCGTAGGCGCACTCTGTGGATTGAGCAGCCAACCCCGCGCAAGCTGGCATCAGACGCCACTTCCTTCCTGTGTGGTCTCCGCCACTCAGTTACCAGCCCCCTCGATGATATAGGCCACTACCTCGGCTTCGTCATACTCCCCCCGCGCCAGCCCATAAACGTGGCCACCACCCTCCCCGAAGAGGGTGACCCGCAGTGGTGCCCGAACCTCACCTACGAGCCGACCATCTGGAGCGATGACATCGTAAGTGCCACCTTCGATTGGCAATCCGCTCAGGGGATCGAGTCGGTCTCTCTGGACCCACAGGCGGCCACCATTGCCGATGAAAAGACGGCCCAGAGCGGAGGGTTCCTCTGGTCTCGGAAGATGGCGTAGCGTGCGGAGGATCCCTTCGTCCGTGGCATCCTCCCTGGGCTCACCAAGCTCCACAGCGGTGTAGGGCACCGGGGGCACGTCCCGACAGTAGACCACAGAATCACGGCCAGCTTCATTGAGGATCGAAATCTGGTATCGGCTGCTTTCTCCGGCGATTGCGATGCCGCCTCCCGTTGCTGCAGCCATGGTTGGACGAGGAACGCCGGGCACCGCCGCGTCGATAAGCGGACTCTCTCCAACCACTTGGATCACTTGGGTCTGGAGAGTGTCGACGGGTCCATGGGCCCTGAGCCGCATGACTGTCGCTATCCGGGACTTCGGGTCGCCGCCAATGCGGCTCCACGGTAGTTCCAGAAGAAGGTCCCCCCGTCCCGACAGATCTACGTCCGGGAGCCAGCCAGCTGAGAAGACCCCGGCCATAACCTCTGGATCGACGGGCCACTCCTCGTTCTCAGTCGTGCCATCGAGGCTGAGGGAGAGCACCCGCCCACGCCCCAAGTCAAACACAAGGAGCTTGTCCTCCCCGATCCACTCCACGTCCACAGGCCATTGAACTTCGCCCGGTCCCGGCCCTTCCTGCACCACTGGCCCCACCCACTGCCCGTCCCGTTCGATCACGATTACTGTCCGGCCCCTGGCGTCCGGGACCGCAACGCGGCCATCGGAACTGACTGACGGCAACCCAGGCCCCACCAAGACCTCATCTCCGTCTCCATCTCCGATTCGCCAGATCTCCCGGAGACGGAGTTCGGGGGGGGTTGCATCGGAAACGAGGATGGATTTCGCCCCAGGGACATCGCTGCCGCACCATTCCGGGATTTCCTCGGCTCCACTGCAGCCCCAGAGAACGGCAGTGACACTGGCGATGCGGAGGATTGACCTCATGCCCTCAGTCCTCTTTTGTCTGTTCACTCCTCCCCCTGTCGCAAGCTCCCTCTGGTGCCAGCTAACGAACCATTGGACTCCCGACCGGAGCCGGGCATCCATGTGAAGGGCCTTATCCCTCATCCGTTGCACGGCGAGGTCCGGGAGGGCCGGGCCGGTGCGGGTAGCCGGGCGTTACGGAATGTACCGGGTA
This sequence comes from Gemmatimonadota bacterium, assembly GCA_043820695.1. GTDB lineage: Bacteria > Gemmatimonadota > Gemmatimonadetes > Longimicrobiales > Gaopeijiaceae > JABDNZ01. The sequence goes on from JBDRDQ010000462.1 coordinate 2,324, forward strand.
CAGTCCGGAGACACGGTTGACCCTTTAGTCCAGGTACATCACTGACAACAGCACCAGACTTGAGGGAACCTCTCCCTTCGTTAGTCCGCGCCAGACCGGATTTCCAGGTCAAAGGCTGCCACACTCTGAACGTCCAACTCATCGCTAAGTACTTCAGTCCGAAAGTTCGATGATGT
>JBDRDQ010000463.1:0-2641 GCA_043820695.1 Gemmatimonadota bacterium
CCGCATTTTGGTTTATGAGAGCTGCAATTGGTCGGCGTGATCGACTGAGCAAGGCAGTTTGAGGTATTCCGCTGTGGCCCTAAAGCGGGGGACTGCTACTCTAGCTTTGCTCCCTGATATTTAGGCGCATGTGGGAGGCCCGCAATCTGTACCGGTTTTGCCTCGTTGCCGTATGAGTGCTGTACCTGAATTCCTTGAAAAAGTACGCCGATTGCAGGTCGCCCTGGAGTTGTATCTTTAAACCCCAGAACGATTTAAGCATTCCTGGCCCAGGGGTAATCCGTTAATCAGCCCCAAGTTCAGTCCCACAAAGGGGCCGATCACGGCCGCCTTCCGATTTCCGTGCCTGGCTTTCACGGGAATGCTCCAAGCCTACAGATCTCCCTGGACTAATAACACAATGCTCTGAAATGGGTTACGGAATTCCCCCCGACCAAGAGACCGTCAATCCAGCCGTACCGGCGGGCAATATAGGCGACTCGCCGAGATATAGCCTCCTCCCAGAACAGCCTTCATCATGTAACTCTTTATTATTTGGGATGTTATGGATACTCATGGGCGGGCGGACCATGTTCGCCATACCTGGTGTTGGGCATATGAGCAATCCCGAGGTAGGCAAATATCCGGCCTAGCGAAATAAACTTGCTGACCCGGCAAGATCGAAGCTATCGTGTTGGTAGCAAGGAGGTTATCGTGGTCGAGCCGTTAGGGGTGTTTCTCAGGCGGACTAGGAGGGGACTTGGGCTCACCCTGCACCAGGTTCACGAGCGGACCGGTATTTCCAGCTCCTACCTCTCCCAGCTGGAGACCGGGGAGCGGGTTCGGATCAGCTCGGAATACCTGGGTAGGCTGGCCGAGGCATTTGGGATTCCCTTGATGGAGATGGTGATGCGGGAGGTTGCCTCCAGCCAGGACAAGGAAGCCCGGCACGAGCGTGAGAGGGCAATCTCCAAGGCTTTCGAGTTCGTCGTTCGGGACCCGGACTTCGAGCATGGCGAGGAGCTTTCGGGGCAACTCTCGATTGAGGCCAAGAACTTCATAGTCCAAATGTACGAGAAGCTCAGAGATAGAAAACTATCTACAGGCCCGGGCATCGGCGGGGCCGACTCGAGGGCAATCAAAAGGCCCGGGAAGCCAACTGGGGGAGGGGAAGATGGAGAAGAGCAGTAATAGGACTCTCATGACCGTGGGCGAAGTCGCCGGATGGCTTCGAGTGAGCGCCTCGACAGTCTACGAGTGGGCCGCCAAGAGCCGCATACCGTGCGTCCGGGTCGGAGGCCGTCTGCGGTTGGTCGAAGAAGACCTCCACGAGTGGATTGAGGGGATGAAGGAAGGTTAGAGGCGTGAATAGACATGAGCTGAAGTGTGATGGCTCGCTTCGGTGGGATTGGGGCGGAAAGGGGGGTTGATACATGTCTCGACCACCGAAAGGAATGTATCGGCGAGACAAATCGTGGGTCTTTAGGAGTAGGAAAGGGGGGGCAGGACCGGCGGATCAGCCTCGGCCAGGACTTCCAGGAGGCGTGCCGCATGTTCCGGCGTCTAAGGGCGGGCGAGGCGATCACTCCGCGACTCACAGTCGCTCAGGCGGTGCCGCGGTGGGTCGAGCTTTACGTCCAGACCGCCCGGAACGGCAAGGGAGCGGCCCTGGAGGAGTCGCGGGCGAAGCGGTACCTGATTCCGTTTCTCGGGCACAAGCAGTTGGGGAAGGTGGCCCGGGATGATCTCCGAAGCTACCGTCTCTGGCTGGAGAAGAAGCCGATCGCAATCCAGACGGTGCATCACATCCTCGGGTCGGCGCGGTGCTTCTTCTACTGGTGCCTGGACTCGGGCTACATTGACCGATCTCCCGTTCCCAGGAGGCTGCTTCCCCGGATCCAGGAGCGGCCGCCCGACCGGCTGACCGACGAGGAGCTGAGCGCGATCGTTGGCCTCCCGGATCCGCACGGCTTCGTCGCTCGTTTCGCGGTCGGGACCGGGCTTCGTTGGGGGGAGCTTTGCCGGGCGCAGAAGTTGCACATCGAGGACGGGATGCTCGTAGTGAGCCGAACGAAGACCGGGAGGGTGCGACGGGTGCCGCTCTCGCAGGAACTCCTCGCGGAGCTTCATCCCCGCGTCGGCAAGCTCGTTCCCTTCTCGGTCACAGCCTCCGGCGCGTTCAATCGCTACGTTCGCCGGGAGAGCGGAGTCGACCGCTTCCACGTCCACCAGATGAGGCACACCTTCGCCTGCCGGTGGCTGGAAAAAGGCGGAAGCCTGGCGGCGCTGCAGCAGATCCTCGGCCACTCGACGATCGTCACGACCCAGCGATATGCCCGGCTGACCGACGAGCACGTGCGCCGGGAGGCGGAGCGCCTGGAGGGGATCTTGTAGTGGACCGCGAAGCCGATCGTGGGCACAGGAGTGGGCACAAGTCCGGGCACAGGGCGGGATTCCGGGAAAACGGGCAATCCCCGCTTGACTCCGTAATCCTTTGCTGTGACAATGCTAACGGTCGCCCGGAGGGATGGCCGAGTGGTTGAAGGCGGCGGTCTTGAAAACCGCTGACCCGCAAGGGTCCGTGGGTTCGAATCCCACTCCCTCCGCCATTTGGGCGGGGGAGGGGGGCTGCTCGGGCGTCCCTTTTGAATATTGGCCGGAG
>JBDRDQ010000464.1:0-3646 GCA_043820695.1 Gemmatimonadota bacterium
CCGATCACTTTCACCGCAAGGTAGGCGAGGCGTCCTTACGCGCCCCCAGGGTAGTGTTGTCTACTCTGACCGAAAGGCCTCCACCGGATCCACCTTCAGGGCCCGCCACGCCGGCAGAAGGCATGCCCCTAACGCCACAAGGAGGAAGCAGCCCGTCACCCCGGCGTAGGTGCCGGGATCGGTGGCGCTGACCTGGAACAACATTCCTTCCACCAACCGGGCGGCCCCAAGAGCCCCGGCGATCCCAAGGACGGCGCCGGCCGTCACCAGAAGCATTCCCCGTGTGATGACCAGCCGCATCACGCTCCCCCGAGAGGCACCCAGGGCCACCCTGATACCGATCTCGTGGACTCTCTTGGTGACGAAGAACGCCAATACGCCATATAGCCCCAGGGCCGCCAGAGTCATCGCCACCGAGGCGAACATGCCCAGGACGGTTGCGACGGATCGGGTGCCGGAGAGTGAATTGGACACGGCGTCATCCATGGTCTGGGCGTCGCTCAGAACGATGTCACGGTTCAGCTCCCATATGCGCTCCTGAATGGGCCGGATGAGGGTGTTCGGATCTACGGCGGTGCCGACCGCCAGGCGCATGGTGGAGGTCGGCGACTGAGCAAAGGGAAAGAACATGGCCGGCCTGACTCTGCCCGATAGGGAGGTAAGCTGGTGGTCCTCCACCACGCCCACCACCTCGAAGAGGCCGGGCTCGTCCTCCCCCACATCTACGGCTACCTGACGGCCCAATGGGCTCTCGTCGGGGTAGACGGCCTGGGCCGTATTCCGGGTCAGAACGATGACCGCCGGGGATCCCGCCACGTCGGTCTCTTCCAGCGCCCGTCCTTCGACCATGGGGATCCGCATGGTTTCGAAGTACCCGGGCAGAACGATGCGGAAATCCGCCCAGGGTGCGTCGTTGTTCGTCTCAGGGGGTCGCTCCGGCGCCCAGATGGCGACGTTCCCGGCTGGGTGGAGGAGGGGCAAACGGTTGACCATGCCCACCGACTCCACTCCGGGAAGGGCCTGGATGCCCTCTCGGAGGGTCTCGAAGAACTGGATGCGCTGCTCCGCCTCCGAGTACCTATCGGAAGGCAGGGCGACGGTGGCAGTGAGGAGGTTCTCCACCCGAAACCCGGGATCGACTCCCCGGAGCCTTGCGAAGCTTCGAAGGAGAAGGCCGGCGCCAACGAGGAGGACCAGGGAAAGAGCCACCTGGAAGACCACCAGTCCGCTTCGGAACTTGATCCCCCCTCCGGAGGTGGAGCCCCGGGAGCCTTCCTTCAGATCCTCGGCCGGGTTCGCGCGAGCCGTGGCTATGGACGGGAACACGCCGAAAAGGAGGATCGTGCCCAGAGAGAGCAGCAGGGCGATTCCCAACATGGTGAAAGACAGCCCCATTTCCTCGATCCCCAAGAGGTCCATGGAGACGAATCCCAGGATGAAATCCTGGAGCCAAACCGCCAGCAGAACACCCATTCCCCCCGCCACCAGGGCCAGGACGACGCATTCCACCAGAAGCTGACGGGTGAGCCGACCCCTCCCCGCGCCGAGCGCCGCTCTGACGGCGAACTCCGAGGTTCGGGTGGAGCCTCGAGCCATGAGGAGGCTGGCCACATTGCTGCAGGCGATGAGAAGGACCAGCACGATGGCTCCAACCAGGATCAGGATGGACTGGCGATATCCCTCCACCATCGCCTCCCGAAGTTCGTCGATCTGAAGAGCCTTGTCCTTGTTCGAGTCGGGGTAGGCTTCCTGGAGCTGGGTCGAGATGACATCGATTTCCGACCGAGCGGCCTCGATGGATACGCCGGGAGCCAGCCGGCCCACCAAGAGCCAGTTGTGGTAGCGACGGGTCATGGGATCGCTGTTGCCCGGCCATGGGGGTACCCAGAGGTCCGTGTCGTAAAGGAAGCGGAAGCCCGCCGGCAGGACCCCCATCACGGTTATCGGAGAACCGTCGACGATGAGGGTTCGCCCCAAAACCCCTGGATCCCCTCCGAACCAACGTTGCCAGAAACCGTGACTTAGGACGACTTCGCCGGGCGCGTCGGTGGGAAGCTCATCGATGGTGAAGGTGCGGCCCAGGACCGGAGGCACGCCCAAGGTCTCGAAGAGGTTCGGGGTCGCGAAGGTGATGCGGGCCTGTTGGGGTTCGTCTCCCCCGGTCACGGTGACCAAAGACGCGCCGCCATTGTGGGTGGCCAGCGATTCGAGAGAGGTGGCCTGGTCCCGGTAGTCCATGTAATCGGGAAAGGCCACCCATGGATTCACATTCCCGCTGAAGGTTGCCCGGCCCATCACCAGACGATCCGGTTCCGGGAAGGGAAGGGCCCGCCCCATGGCCGCATTCGTGACGGAGAACATGGCTGTGGTAGCCCCGATCCCCAGGGCCAGGGTGGCGAGGGCCACCAAGGTGAAGCCCGGCGTCCGACGGAGGGCCCGAAAGGCGTAGCGGACGTCCTGTCCCAGGTCGGAGAAGACACCCCCGTCGTGATCGACTCGTTGCATGCTTCGTTCCTCCCGTCTTTCAGCTGCTGCCGCACGGGCCACGTCTACGATTGCCTTGATCCAGAAATGGGCCCAACCGATGGCTCCTCGGCGGGCTCGCGCTTCCCGGGATCCGGTAGCGAAGTGATAGGCGATGTCGTCACCGAACCGCTCCCGGAAATCTCTGGGGAATACCCGAAGCAGGGTGCGCCCCAACCCGGCGAGGAGCCTGTTCATGGCCGGCCTCCCTCCAGCACCAGGGAGTCTTGGGCCCACCGGACCAGCGATTGCAGCCGCTGGGCCTCCTCGGTGGTAGCTGCTCTCCCTCCGGGCGTGAGAGCGTAGGGGCGTCGCTGTTTCCCGGTGTCGGCCCGGCGGTCGAGCCCCTCTTCCACCTCGACAATGAGTCCACGCTCCAGGAGCTGTTTTATGGAGCGGTAGAGTGTTCCCGGGCCCAACTCCATGGCGCCGTTGGTCCGGTGCTGGATCTCCTGCATGATTCCATATCCGTGGCGCTTTCCCTCGACCAGGGTCAGGAGGATGTGGAACTGGGCCGAGGTGAGGGCCGGGCCGGGGAGGGGACCGCTCGGTCCAGGCGTATCTGAGGGCTGCATCTTCATGGCGTCCTGTCCAGGTCGATTGTATCCAAAGTGGATATGTATCTAGGACGTAGAGTCGGTGAGGAAAGTTGCAGGGAGGGAAACCGACGCGGAGAATCCAGTGGAGGCTCTTCAGCAGGACTGATGGGAAGGCTGGTCATGTTTCCTATCAAATCCCACCATTCCGGGGTGCCGGAGGTGGCCTTCCTACTGCACGTGAATGACCGCTGGATCTACCACAATGGAGACTACCGGCAGGAATACCTCTCCGACTTTCCATACCTTCGGACCCTCACGGACCACACGGACGTGGTTTTCACCTTGGGGGACCACGACGAGATTGGGCAGTATACCCACCAGGCCCACTATCTAATGGATCATTTCCGCCCTGACGCCCTTTTCCCTATGCACCTCGGAGGAATCGCAGAGGCGCGATCCGTCCTGCGACACTGCGATTCCTGCGAGGGAGCCCCGACTTTGGCTCGGCATTGAAACCAAAACCCCCCCCAGCCCGTCCAACTGAGGATCAGGAACGACAACCAACGCCCACGCTTTGCTGAAGG
>JBDRDQ010000465.1:0-12554 GCA_043820695.1 Gemmatimonadota bacterium
CTGTGGGCTCGAGCGAGGGGGGCGGACTGGCCCAAGGCCATCCTGTGGAAGGCCAGCGCCATCTCGGGCATCCTCATGTTCCTGGGGGGAAACGGCGCGGTGGTCTGGGCTGAACAGTTCGTCCCATCAGGCCTCGTTGCCCTCCTGGTGGCTACGGTACCCATTTGGATCGTGCTTCAGGACTGGGCCTCGGGACGAGGTGGCCCGCCGGGGGTTGGGGTAGCCTTCGGCATCCTGTGGGGGTTCGCCGGCGTTGCTCTCCTCGTGACCGGATCGGAGATCGGCATGGCCGGCCCCCAAGACCTCATTGGAGGGCTCCTCGTCCTGGTCGGAGCGGGGTGTTGGTCCGCCGGCTCCCTGATCGCTCGGTATGGGGCTCGACCCGCCTCTTCGGCCCTGGGAAACGGAATGCAGATGGTGGCTGGTGGTGGGGCGCTCTTGGTTGTGGGGTTCCTTCGGGGTGAGCCGGCGGCCTTTGATCCGGCGGGGGTGCCCCTTGCGTCGGTCCTGGCCTTCTTTTATCTGGTTGTGTTCGGGTCGTTGGTGGGCTTTTCCTCGTATATCTGGCTCCTGAGGAACACGACACCGGCGGTGGCGTCAACCTACGCCTATGTTAATCCGGGGGTTGCCCTGCTTCTGGGTTGGGCCCTGGCCAATGAACCCATCTCCCCGCGAACCGGAGTCGCCGCTTTCGTGATCCTATCCGCTGTGTTGATCATTACCACCCAGAGGACAAGGGGGAGCCCCCTGAGTGCGAACCCGTCTCCGAAACGAGGCGCCACTGCGGCCAGGCTCCCCGAGTAGGCGGAACCCCCTAATCCGAGTATGTGAGTCCTGACGGATCGGAGCTGAGATGGAAAGTGTAAGAGAGGAAATGGAAGACCCCCCCCCTGCCACCCGCCCGATTCCCAGGCCATGAGCGCCTTCCTTTACGGGATCGCTTCCGCAGCCCAAGTGCCGGATTCGAGCCTCCTCATCCCCGAGGACGGGGTCATGGGGGCCGTGGAGATGGGTGTTCGCAGTTGGGTTGAGGGGCTCACGGGCATGGGTCCCGAGGCCCAAAACAACGTCCTCCTCTCCATCCTGTATGTGGTCCTCATCTACGGCTTCCGGAGGGTGGCCCTCCGGGTTGTGGATCGGAAGGTTGACGACCCCAAGCTCGTCTATCAGTGGTCCAAAAGCTCCTCGTACGTGGCCCTCATCCTATCCCTCATCATGGTGGGGACCATCTGGTTGGAGGGGCTTCGTCACCTGGGTACCTTCCTGGGCCTTCTCTCCGCCGGAGTCGCCATCGCCCTGAAGGACGTGGTGGCCAGTGTGGCCGGATGGGCCTTCATCCTCTGGCGCCGACCCTTTCAGCTAGGGGATCGTATCCAACTCGGCAACCGGGCCGGCGACGTGGTGGATCTCCGACCTTTTCAGTTCACCCTCCTTGAAATCGGAAACTGGGTCGCCGCGGACCAGAGCACTGGACGGATCATCCATGTCCCGAACTTCCTGGTCTTCACCGAACCGCTGTACAACTACACGGCCCAGTTCGAGTTCATCTGGAACGAACTCCCGATCCTTCTCACCTTCGAGAGCGATTGGAGGAAAGCCAAGGAGATCCTCCAGGAGATCCTGGATGAGAGAGTCGGCGAAACGGTGTAGGAGGCGGAGCGGGCCATGAAGACCGCTTCCAAGAAGTTCTTCATCTACTTCACTAAGCTCACGCCAACGGTCTATACGTCGGTGGAGGACTCAGGCGTACTTCTGACGCTCCGTTTTATCTGCAGAGCCCGCCAGCGGCGGGGGGCGGCCGAAGAGATCTGGGAGGCGGTGCTGGGCGCCTTCGCCCAGGCCTCCGACATCGACTTCGCCTATCCCACCACCCGCATGTATCACAACCCGCTGGAGGGGAAGAAGGGAGCACGTGTCGAATTGCCTCCCCGCCTTGGGGGGGAGGTTGAACCGGGTTGACCTCGGCCCCTATGGGTTGACCGCGACCCCTTTGTAGGGGAGGCTGCTCTCCAGGAGCCGGTGACCCTAACCAGAGAGTCCATGCGACTTTTCATCGCCATCAATATCCCGAGAAAAGAGCGGGACCGGATCCATAGGTCGGCCCGAACTGTTCGAGAGAAAGGTTTTCCGGTCCGTTGGGTTCCGGCAGACCTCCTTCACCTGACCCTCAAGTTTTTTGGGGAGGTTCGGCCCGGGCCCCTCTCCTCCCTGGAAGAGGTGTTGAGCGGAGTAGCCCGGACCACAGGCCCCTTCTCGATCGATATCGGTGGAATAGGGGCCTTCCCCACCATCCGCTGCCCCCGGATCCTTTGGATGGGTGTGGATCCGTCTCCCGCCATGAGGGGCTTGAACCAGGATCTGGAGTGGGCCCTCTCCGAACATGGGTTCGAGCGGGAGACAAGGGCTTTTCACCCACATTTCACTCTGGGTCGGGCCACTTCGAACACGGGGGCAGGTGCATTCCGGGGGCTGGACGTTCTGGCCTCGGAATCCACCTTTGTGAGTGAGGCGAAGATACGGAAGTTCGACCTCATGGAGAGCCACCTTTCCTCTTCCGGCCCCCGATACGAGGTCATTTCCACTTTCCTTTTGAAGGGCCCCAAAGTACAGAAGGGAATCCAGGGATGATAGGTTGCCTCAAGAGTCTGTTCGGAAAAGCCGTGACCCTCGTCCTTCTGGTTATGGCGGCCTACGCGGGATGGCGTTGGGGCCCCGAGGTGTTCCCCTGGGTCCATGAACGGTTGGGGCTCTCCCCGGAGGAAGAGATTGGAGGGGTGGTCTCCAGCCCGGAGCTGGCCGATTCCGTCATGCTCAGGGTTCAGGACTATCTGCGCGATGAGGGACCCGGCCGACTGGCCCTTGGTGGTAACGAGCTCACCTCCCTCCTCAGGCACTCGGTACCGGGGTTGATCCCCGACGGTGTGTTGGATCCGGAGGTGAGATTGGAGGACGGGAGGGTCCATCTCCGGGCCAGGGTAGCTTTGGGATCATTCCCGAATCTCCCAGACCTTGGGCCCATCATCGGGATGCTCCCCGACACCCTCGAAGTGGTCTTTCAAGCCTCCCTGATGCCCTTTGGGAAGGGGACGGCTGCACTTCTGATTCACAGCTTGGAGGCGTCCAGGATTCCCCTGCCCAGCCGGATGATTCCGGAGATCCTCACGGCCATGGGTCGAAGGGATCACCCCGGCCTCCCTCCCGAAGCTCTACTGGTACCGCTACCCTCGGGACTGGGCTCGGCCTACATTCTCACCGACAGTCTCATCCTTTCCAATGACCCCTGACGGCGCGGTTCTTATGGCTGAGATCCTCATCGTTGACGACGAGGAGTCCATCGGCGACGCCCTCAAACAGGTTTTCGAGTACGAAGGTCACCAAGTCCGGGTGGCCCGAAACGGCCCTGACGCGCTGGCTATGGTCGAAGAGTCTCCCCCCCACGTCACCTTCCTGGACGTCAAAATGCCGGGAGTGGACGGGTTGGAGGTCCTGGAGCGGATCCGGTCCCAGGATTCCCAGGCCCTTGTGATCATGATCAGTGGCCACGGGACCATCGACACCGCTGTGGAGGCCACCCGGAAAGGGGCCTACGACTTTCTCGAGAAGCCTCTCGATACCGACCGGCTCCTGGTCACCCTCAGGAACGCACTGGAGGTCAAGGGGCTGTCGGCCAGCGTAGAACGGCTTTTGAGCCAGGTGGAGAGCCGCCACGAGATCGTTGGTTCCTCCTTCCAGATTCGCCGTGTATTGGAGCGGACCGAACGAGTGGGGACAACGGACGCCAGAGTCCTCATCACGGGGGAGAACGGGACTGGAAAGGAGCTGGTGGCCCGTGCGATCCATCGCCTTTCCTCCCGGAGCGAAAAACCCTTCGTGGAGGTGAACTGCGCTGCGATCCCTTCGGAGCTCATCGAATCCGAGCTCTTCGGTCATATCAAAGGATCGTTCACGGGAGCCGTTGCGGATCGGGCGGGGAAGTTCGAGCAGGCCCATGGAGGCACCCTTTTTCTGGATGAGATAGGGGACATGTCTCTGGCAGCCCAAGCCAAGGTCCTTCGAGCCCTCGAGCAGGGGGTGGTGACCCGGGTGGGGAGCTCCAAAGCCATCCAGGTCGATGTCAGGGTGGTGGCTGCCACGAACAAGGATGTCGAGACTGAGATCCGGGAGGGGCGTTTCCGTGAGGACCTTTACTATCGATTGAACGTGGTCCCCATCGAGATTCCTCCCCTCCGGGAGCGGAGGGAGGATATCCCCATGCTGGTCCGGCACTTCCTGGACCTCCTTGAGAAGACCGACCGCATTACTCCGCGGGAGATCTCTCCCGCTGCCCTGGATCGGCTCCAAGCTTTGGATTGGCCCGGGAACGTCCGGGAGTTGAGAAACACCGTGGAACGGCTCCTGATCCTGTCGAGCGGTTCCGTTATCGGGGCTGAGGACGTGGAGTTCCTGGCCTCCGGCGGAGAGGGTGGGGGGGCCCTGGGGGCTGAACTCCTACAGGCGGAGAGCTTCTCGGCCTTCAAGGAACAAGCGGAGCGGGCCTACCTCCTTCAGAAACTCCGGGAGCACGACTGGAACGTATCGGAGACAGCTCGAGGCGTGGACATGCCCCGCTCGAACCTATACAAGAAAATGGAGCGATACGGCCTGATCCGGGAGGATTGAGTCGGGAGGATTGAGTGGGGAGGAAGCTCTATCGGCGGATCTCGGCTCCGTTGGGTAGGGAGTATAGGGCCTCCAGGGTTCGGAAGTCCCGATTGGTGAGGCGGGTGGCCGTGTTCTGGGGGAACATGACGTCTCGGGGGTTGTCGCTGTGGGGAAGGCCGAGGGCGTGACCCATCTCGTGGGCCGCCACCAACTCGACCTCCCGGGGGCTCAGCTCCCGCTGTCTGTCCATCGGGTCGTGGGTGGCCAGAACCAGTCCCAGAACTCGGACCCTGACCTCCCCGCCTCCTTCCGTCCACTCCACTACCGCCCGACCCAAACGGCCATCCTCCAAGGTCCCGGTCCATTCCACGGTTATGTCAGGCACCTCTTCTCTTTCCCGGGTTCGGATCGATAGAGGAATGGGGTGCCCATGCCAAGCTTGGACGCCTCGGACCGCAGCCCTCTGCAGCTCACGGGAATGTTCGGGGGAAAGGCCGGCCGGTTCGGGGACCCAGACCCTGATGAGGGGTGTATCGTCGGGCCAACGGAGGAGCCTGAGGCTGCCGTTGATTTCGGCTTCGGCACAGAGGTACCCAACGTCGATGCAGATCCGGTCGGCCCGGAGAAGGAGTTCCTTCGGCCCATCGGCCTCCTGCACATTTCCCGGTCCGGGTTCGACACCGCACTCCTGAGGGGAGAGGCGGTCCTGGCAGTCGGCTGGGAGTGCGGCGCCCTCCCCGGCGTTATCCGATGCCCTTGTGAGGACGGCCAGACCCGAGACCACCAGACCGGCAAGGGCCAGGGCGGAAAGGGGTGACCGAAGGGAGGCTCGAAGGGACATGGGTCCCCTGGCAAGAGTTCAGCGAATGGTCGGCGATCACAGGATTGTGGTCGCCGGGCGTCCCTATCTACGTTAGGACCGTCTCGGCCAGAGGGAAACCCGGAGGTGTCGTGGAACCGCTAGCGCTCATCGTGCTCCTACTCGTTTGGACGGCAAGTTCATCGGGGACCGGGTTCCTTTTGGCCGTCCTGGCAAAGAAGCTCCACCCAGGGCTGAGCATGGTGAAGCTCTGGCTCTTCTATACGGTGTTGATGGCCATGTTGGTGGCTGTGGTATTCCTCATCGGCTGGTTCTGAAGGAAGGACTGGGTCCCGGGCGGCCCGGGAAGGGAACGGATCGGTCGGGTGGCGTGTATTTCTTCTCCGCTCGTTCCCCACGGAGCTTCGGGGGGTGAACAAGAGACGGTTCCCGGCCCTTTCAACTGCCACTATGCAAGTGAACTCCCTCAACCTGCGCCCGTTCCGTGACTGGTTCCGGTTTGCCCTCATCACCCTCTTTCTCTTCCTGCTCATCCGTGGGTTCCTGCTGGAGGCCTTCACCATCCCCACCTCTTCCATGGAGGGGACCCTCCAGGTGGGTGACTTTCTCTTCGTCAACAAGGCCCTCTACGGTGCCGAGATCCCCGGGACCGATGCCCGACTGCCTGCGTTTCGTGACCCGGAGCGGGAGGATGTCGTGGTCTTTCGGCCTCCCCACGATCCGGCCCGAGTCTACGTCAAGAGGGTTGTGGGCCTTCCCGGGGACACCCTTGAGATGCGGCAGAAGGAGCTCTTCCTGAATGGGATTCCCAGGGAGGAGGACTACGCCCGGCACCTGGATGGCCAGGGAGACGCCGTGCATCCGGGAATGAAATGGCAATCGGATTTTTTGGCGGCAGCAGGGCCGACCGGAACGTACGTGCCTTCCAGGGACAACTGGGGTCCTCTGGCGGTTCCTCCGGACCATTTCTTCGTCCTCGGGGACAGCCGGGACAACAGTGAGGATTCCCGGTATTGGGGTTTCATCGGCAGAAAGGACATTCGAGGCCAACCCTGGTTGGTTTACCTTTCCCTCCGGGCCGAGGATGGTTTTTCCGCAGGATGGCTACGGAGGGTTCGCTGGGATCGGGTGGGCCATCTTGTCCACTGACCCGGGTAAGGGAGGGGGGTGGAGTTGCGCCAATGCTCCGATCACCGTTTTATTTTGTCATCCCTTTCCCTTTGAGGCCCCTTTGGTCCGTCGCCCACGAGGTTCGAGAGAATGAAATTCCCCTCCAAACGAGGACAGTTCCGAGAGGGGTCGTTGGATCAGTACCTTAAGGAGATCAGTGCCTACCCGCTCATCGACCGGGCCGAAGAGGTGCGTCTGGCGAAGGAGATCCGGAAGGGGGAGGAGGCCGCCCTCAACAAGCTGGTTCGTTCCAACCTCCGCTTCGTCGTCTCGGTGGCCAAGAAATACCAGAATCAGGGTGTGCCCCTCCCTGACCTCATCAACGAGGGGAATCTGGGGCTGATCAGGGCGGCGCATAAATTCGACGAAACCAAAGGGATCAAGTTCATCAGCTATGCGGTCTGGTGGATCCGGCAGGCCATCCTTCAAGCCCTTGCCGAGCAGAGTCGCATCGTCCGGGTTCCCCTGAACCGGGCCGGGGCCCTCCATCGAATCGGGCGCCGCAGCTCCATCCTTCTCCAGGAGCTTGGGCGTGAGCCGACGGTGGAGGAGATCGCCGAGGAATTGGAGATCTCCCGGGAAGAGGTGGAAAGGACCCTGGCCATCTCCCAGTCCCATCTTTCGCTGGACGCCCCGGTAACCCCGGGTGAGGACAATCGCCTTCTGGACTACCTCCCGGACCAGTACTCCCCGGGCCCCGAGGACGAGGCGTACCAACACGCGCTGAAGGACACGGTGGAGGACGCCCTCTCCACGCTGAAGGAGCGGGAAGCCAAGATTCTCCGGCTCTATTTCGGATTGGACGATCAGGAACCCATGACGCTCGAGGAGATCGGCTCCCTCCTTGGAATCACTCGGGAGCGGGTCCGGCAGATCAAGGAAAAGGCGCTGCTTCGCCTTCGGCACGCCTCCAGGGCGCGGTTCCTCGAGACCTTCATGACCTGATCCCCACCCTCCCCGGAAGAGCGCAGGCGCATATTTTCCTACCCCCGCCCCGTTGACACTTCCTCACCCTAGAAATAGCTTAGAAAGCTCTTTTTTGAACTAGCCTTTTTGGGTTTAGGGATGATAACGCTTACTCCGAAAAAGGAAGATATCGAGCGCCAGTGGTGGTTGGTGGATGCCGAAGGGCAACGCCTTGGCCGCCTAGCCACTGAAGTTGCTCGGATCCTTCGCGGCAAACACAAGCCGATTTTCACGCCTCATCTGGACACGGGTGACCATGTGGTGGTCATTAATGCGTCCAAGGTGACTCTGAGTGGAAACAAGGCTGACCAGAAGACCTACTTCCGCTACACGGGATTTATGGGTCATGAGAAGCACATCCCGTTCAGGAAGATGATCGAGACCCATCCGGAACGGGTCATCGAGCTTGCCGTCAAGGGGATGCTGCCCAAGAACACCTTGGGTCGGCATATGAAAGAAAAGCTCAAAGTTTATGCTGGGGCCGAGCACCCTCACCAGGGACAGGACCCTCAGCCCTTAAAGATCGAAGGGTAGGCAGGATACTCCATGGTTGCTGAGGAACTCCAGACGATCCAGACCGTCGGTCGGCGAAAGACCGCCGTTGCCAGGGTCCTCCTTCGCCCCGGAGAGGGTGATTGGACCATCAACGGTAGGCCGCTGGCTGAGTACTTTCCCCGGAAGACCCACCAGATGAGGGTGGAGGAGCCACTCCAGGTTACCGAGTTGGACGGGCGCTTCGACATCCGGATTCGGGTCAGAGGGGGAGGCCTTACCGGCCAGGCTGATGCCATCCGTATGGGCGTTTCAAGGGCCTTGGTGGCGTACGATGAAGAGCAGCGGTCCAATTTGAAGTCGAAGGGGCTGCTGACCCGTGACCCCCGCAAGGTTGAGCGGAAGAAACCCGGTCGCCCAAAGGCCCGGAAGCGCTTCCAGTTCAGCAAGCGGTAATCTCAAATCCGGCTCCGATATGCAGCAGGTTGAACTGAACGAATTGCTCGAGGCAGGCGTCCACTTCGGACATCAGACCCGCCGTTGGAATCCGAAGATGAAGGGATTCATCTTTGCGGAACGCAACGGTATCCACATCATCGACCTCCGAAAGACGCTGGACCGGCTCATCCGGGCCCAACGAGCTGTCCGAGAGGTGGTGCTGAAGGGAGAGCGGGTCCTCTTCGTCTGCACCAAACCCCAGCTTCGAAGCATCGTCGAGCAAGAAGCCATCCGGTCCGATTGCTTCTACGTGACCGAACGGTGGTTGGGCGGGATGCTCACGAACTTTCAGACCATTCGTAATCAGATTCGTCGTCTGAAAGAGTTGGAGCGGGGCCAGGAAGAGAACGCTTTTGAATTCTATACAAAAAAAGAGCGTCTCATGCTGGACCGGGAGCGGGAGAAGCTGGAAAAGTATTTCAGCGGCGTGAAGGACATGACCCGGGTGCCCGGTGCCATCCTTGTCGTAGACGCCCGGCGTGAGACCATCGCGGTGAAGGAAGCCCATCGCCTGGGAATTCCCGTCATCGCGATTACCGACACGAACGCCGATCCTGACCTCATCGACTATCCGGTCCCCGGCAATGACGATGCCATGCGGGCTGTGGGCCTGATCACAAAAGCCATTGCGGATGCGGTCGAGTCGGCCCGGCAGGAAGTCCCCGTGGGTGAGCGTCGCCGCGGGGAGGATATGGAGGCCACCACCTATTCCACCGAAACCGGTGAGACCACGGAGGTGGAGAAGGCTCCTGCCCGGCGAAAGCCCCGGAGGAAGCGTCTGCCCCGTCCCGATGTCATCGCCCAGCATCGGAAGACCGGAGAGGATGAGGCTGCCGACTCAGCCGAAGATTCCTCCGAAGATGATGTGGCAGAGGCCGAGGTGACCGAAATCAAGGCGACGACGGCAAAGCCCCCGACGGTAATGCCCCCGACGGCAAAGGCCCCGGCGGCTAAGGGCGTCAAAGCCCAAAGTGCAGAAGCAGAACTCTCGGAGCCGGAGGCTACGGATCCCGAGGTGAAAGAGGGAGACACGAAGTAGTCCCCTCGGCCTCCTCCTCTGAGGGGGTCGTCCCCGGATTATCCGGGGGCCGGAGGCGGCAGCAGGAGGGCGCAGCGTGACGGGGTTTCCCCGTAGCTCCCCACCTTGGCTTCCGCCTCTTTTTCATAGTCGATCATCGAGAAAACGAAGAGAAAGCACCATGACCATTTCCGCTCAAGACGTGAAAGTTCTCCGGGACCGGACCGGTGCCGGGATGATGGACTGCAAGAACGCCCTCCAGGAGACCAATGGCGACATGGAGGCGGCGATCGACTTCCTTAGAGCAAAGGGAGCTGCCAAGGCCGCGAAGAGAGCTGCCAAGTCCGCCAACGAGGGGACGATAGGGAGCTACATCCATTTCGGGGGGAGAATCGGGGTGATGGTGGAGCTGAACTGCGAGACCGATTTCGTCGCCAAGACCGACGGCTTCGTCGAGTTGGCCAAGGATCTTGCCATGCACATTGCGGCCGCCAGCCCGATCGCGGTTAGCCCTGACGACATCTCTCCAGATGTGGTGGCGCGGGAGCGGGCCATCTTCCTAGAGCAGGTCAAGGGAGAGGGTAAGCCGGTACACATAGCTGAGAAGATCGTAGAAGGGAAACTGCGGAAGTTCTACGAGGAGAACTGCCTTCTCATGCAGTCCTTCGTGAAAGACCCGGAGAAGTCGGTGGAACAGCTCGTTACTGAGGTCTCCGCCAAGACAGGCGAGAAGATTCAAGTGGCACGGTTCGCTCGGTTCCAGGTGGGGGTGGGAAGCTGAATTCTCCCGGTGGCGCCTAAAAGCTCGCCGCCATCTCGCGCAGCGGGTCTCCTCCTTGCTACCTTCCAGGTGACATCGAATTCGAGGAGGGAAATGAGCGGTATAGTGAAGGTGAAATACCCCCGGGTCCTACTGAAACTCTCAGGGGAGGCCCTGGCCGGTGGCCAGGGGTTCGGGATCGATCCTCCGGTGGTGGATCGCCTCACCGAGGAGGTTCTACAGGTCCATGGGATGGGGGTGGCCCTGGGGATGGTCATCGGTGGTGGTAATATCGTCCGGGGTGCGGCAGCGAGCGCTCAGGGGATGGATCGGGTCTCCGCCGATTACATGGGCATGCTGGCTACGATCATCAATGCTCTTGCCGTCCAGGACCTTCTGGAGAAGAAGGGGATCGAGACCCGGGTAATGACGGCCATCCGCATGGACGAGCTGGCTGAGCCCTACATTCGGCGGCGAGCCATGCGGCACCTGGAGAAGGGAAGGGTGGTCCTCTTCGCCGGGGGAACGGGAAACCCCTACTTTTCCACCGATACGGCAGCAGCCCTTCGGGCCATCGAGATCGAAGCTGATGTGGTCATCAAGGCCACGAAAGTCGCCGGCGTGTTTACAGCGGACCCGGTGACGGACCCGTCGGCCAGGTTCATCCCCAACATTACTTTCCGGGAAGTGGTGGCCCAAGAGCTGGGAGTCATGGACGCTCCCGCCGTTTCCTTATGTAAAGAGAATGGGTTGCCCATCATTGTGCTGGATCTGGAGGAGCGGGGTTCGGTCTCCGCTGCAATCCGCGGCGAGCGCGTGGGTACCCTGGTTTCCTGACGAACCTTGCAGGTGATCTTACTTCAAGATTGGAGATGGCCCTATGCCGAACCTGAAAGAGGCGGAACAGTCCATGAAGGCTGCGGTGGAGGCGACTCGGCGAGAGTTCTCCACCGTTCGGACCGGGAAAGCCACTCCCGCCCTGCTGGATACGGTCAGGGTAGAGGCATATGGGGGTCAGATGCCCCTGAACCAGGTCGCGACGGTCAACTCGCCTGAGCCCACTCTCCTGGTCGTTCAACCCTTCGACCAAACCCTCATCAGCGCCATCGAGAGGGCGATCCTAGTTGCGGATCTCGGCCTGAACCCGTCCAACGACGGAAATGTGATTCGGGTTCCCATCCCCCCGCTCAACGAGGAACGGCGCAAGGAGTATGTGAAGCTCCTCCACAGAATGGCCGAGGAGGGAAAGATCTCGATTAGGCACGCCCGGCACAAAGCCCGAGGGTCCATCCTGGAGCTGATCAAGGATCACGAATTGGGGGAGGACGACGGGCACCGGCAATTGGATACGATCGAGAAGCTTACGGACGAACACTCCGACGCCATCGACGGGTTTCTGAAGAAAAGGGAAGAGGAGGTCATGTCCATTTAGGGAT
The DNA here is from genome assembly GCA_043820695.1 of Gemmatimonadota bacterium. GTDB lineage: Bacteria > Gemmatimonadota > Gemmatimonadetes > Longimicrobiales > Gaopeijiaceae > JABDNZ01. Next base: position 11,802 of record JBDRDQ010000465.1, read on the forward strand.
CCTGTCCCGGGGCCCCCCGGCAATCGGCCATGGGAGCTCCCACAGGGTCTCCGGATCGGAAACGTCTCTCTATGACTTCTGACTTCCTTCAACAGCTTCGGGCCGGGGGCAATATCCCCAAGCACGTTGCCGTCATCATGGACGGGAACGGTCGCTGGGCTCGGCAAAGGGGGCTTCCGAGACATGCGGGGCACCGGGAGGGGATGAAGTCGGTTCGGGAGGCTCTGGAGGGATCGATCGAGATTGGGATCGAGGTCCTCACCCTCTTCGCGTTCTCCACAGAAAACTGGAACCGTCCCCCACGGGAAATCTCGGCCCTCATGGGTCTTCTGGAGCTCTACGCCCGGAAAGAGAAGGCGGAGTTGGTGAGGCAGGGCGTTCAGGTCCACGTGTTGGGGGAATTGGACCGTCTCTCCGCCCGCACCCGCCGAGCTGTGAACGGGATCATGGAGGGCACGGCTGGGGGCGGGAACCTTCGCCTCAATCTCATGATCTCGTACTCTGGGCGTCGAGAGATCCTTCAGGCCGTTCGTTCCCTGGCCAAGGATGTGGCCGAGGGAACCAGGGATCCCGAGGAAATCGACGATGACACCTTCCAAGGGGTTCTCTTTACGCGAGGCCTCCCCGACCCGGACCTTCTCGTCCGAACCTCCGGGGAGTTCCGAATCAGCAACTTCATGCTCTGGCAGCTAGCCTACACTGAGATCCACATCACCCCGGTGCTGTGGCCTGATTTTACCCGCCGAGACCTGT
>JBDRDQ010000466.1:0-3303 GCA_043820695.1 Gemmatimonadota bacterium
GTAGGACGATTGCACCTGAGCCTCGGGGCGGGAACCGGGCAATTCGCCAACATGCCTCTCTCCACCCGTGCCCATCGGGATGAGACCGAAGCGACCTGGGTGTTCGGAAATGCCGCTCTGGAGTTGGCCGAGAACTGGAACGTCATCGGGGAGTGGGACGGAGTGGGCATGAACGCGGGAATGTCCTACAGCTTCCCCCTGCCGGTCTTTATCGCATCCGTCACGGCTGGGGTGGCGGACATCACCTCGAGGGTTGGGGACAGACCGCGCTTCGTTTTCGGCGCCGGCGCTGGCCACACCCTCTTCTAAGGGCGGGAAACGGACATGAATCGGATGATTCGGCTATTCGGCTTCGCAGCCCTCCTTACAGGGCTCCAGGTATCGGCCGCAGAGGCCCAGGTGAGCCACCCTCCTCCGCCACACCCTTCCATCGTTGTGGGGGAAGCGTCGACCGTGGCCACGGTGACCGTTCCGGGGGGACGATTGATCGAGCTGGCGGGCCTCAGGGGTGGGACGATCCGGATGCTGGGGGGCATCACCCGGAAAGAGGTTGACCGCCTCCTGGGAAGCCCCATGTATACCTCCCTGCTTCGGAAAGCCGGGATCATCGACTTCGATTCGGAGGGCCGTTTGATCCCGGGACCTGCGCTGGAGAACGGAAGCGAGAGCGAGAGCGGCGGCGAGAACGGGAAAGAGGGCGGGAGCGGCGAACCGAGGCCCCCCACTGATTCGGTCACGATCCGGATCTGGTGCCGAGTATCCTCGGCCAGCACCTCGACGCGGGTGAGGCGCTCCGGGCCCGGGGCGCTGGGTTGGTCCTACGGCATCACCCCCTTCTCCGGGCGCTGGGCTCCCTTCGTGAGCGTGTCGTTCTGAGCCGGAGAATCCCGAAATGCGTTTTGGATCTCCTCGATGGCGTCCCGCTTTTTCATAAACACATCCAGGATGGCCGGGTCGAAGTATTTCCCGCGATCCTCCGCCATCATCTCATAGGCTTCCCGGTTCGGCATTGCTCCCCTCGGCCTATATCGCCTATCGCTGGTCAAGGCATCGAACACGTCCACAACTGCGCAGATGCGCCCCTCCAGCGGGATTTCCTTCCCCGCAATCCCGCCGGGATACCCCTCCCCGTTCCATCTTTCGTGATGGGACATGGCGATTGTCGACCCAACCTGAAGGATCTCCGACGGGGACCCTCTGAGGATCTCAGCCCCGATCAGGGTATGCCCCCGCATGACAGTCCACTCCTCGGGGGTCAGTTCGTCGGTCTTCAAAAGGATGCTGTCGGGGATTCCGATCTTCCCCACATCGTGCATGGGGGCTGCATGACCAATGATTTCCACCTGCCGGGGCGTGAGGCCGAGCCCCCTTGCCAGGATTTCGCTGAAGAGTCCGATCCGTTCGACGTGGGCGCCCATGCCCTCGTCCTTATACTCCGCTGCCAGCACCAATCGCCGGATGGTGTCCAGGTGGGCCGCGTGTGTTTCCCGTCTCGCAACCACGCCTTCTTCCAGGGCGCGCCGAAGGGCGGAAGTCCTACGTTCGACTACGTCTTCAAGCTCGTTGCCGTGCCTCTTGAGAGCGTCCGTGACCCTTTTGAGCTTCATGAGAGAGGCTGACCGGAGCCTCAACTCCTCTGCCTCGAAAGGTTTGTCCAGGAAGTCGTTGATGCCCACCTTCACCGCCCGGATCCGGTCCTCTTTCGTTCTCCGGCCTGTCACCATGATGATGGGAATGTCCTGGTACTCCGGAAGCTCTCGTATGCGCACGGCGACCTCGAAGCCATCCATGTTCGGCATCTCTGCGTCAAGCATCACGAGGTCGAAATCCAGGGGGAGTTTCGCCAGCGCCTCTATTCCATCCACTGCCGATTCGGTCTCATGGCCCCACGACTCCATGAGGCGGCTGACGGCCTTGCGGACCTCCTCCTGATCATCGACGATGAGAATCCGCCCGGGGATAATGGGCGGGCCGGGGGCAGTTGGATCCGTCACGGGGAAAACCTCCACGAAGACTGGTGTCTCCCATTATGACCCCCCAACCCGCCATACTCCAGCTTTTCGGAAAACGCGAGGAGCTTGGACTCCCTAACTCAAGTGTGGGATAGCATCTCTTCGATTGTCGTGTTCAGCTCTTGGAGGGTGAAGGGCTTCTGCAGGACCCGGTCCGCTCCGAGGAGCCGGGCATCCAACAACACGTCCTCTCCCGGGCGGGTCCATCCACCTGGGGAGATCGCCAAAACCTTGGCCGTGGCACCCGTATCCCGGAGGAGTTTGATGATCTCGATTCCGTCCAGGTGGGGCATCCGGATATTCGTGATCACCAGATCCAGGGTCTCCTTTCGAAGGAGCTCGATGTCGCCGGCCCAGCTGGGGGCATCCAGGACTCGATGCCCTTGAACGGAGCAAGCTCTCACAAGCATCCGCCTGACGGCGTTGTCGTCGTCGATTATAAGAATTCTGGCCATATTTTCCCGGCTTGTGCGCCCGAGACGCCGGTCCCGGCCCCACTGAGGCCTTCAGCCTCCTGTAATGCGAGAACCACCGTCAGGTGGAAGGCTGTCCCTTCCCCTTCCCGACTCTGAACGAAGATGTGCCCACCCATTATGTTCGTCAGCCGGGCCGCGATGTATAACCCCAGGCCGGTGCCCTCGTGTCTCCGGGTCCGGGAGTCTTCGCTCTGGTCAAGCAGCTCGAAGATGGCATTCAACTGCTCATCTGGAATTCCCGGCCCCGTATCCGATATGGAGAAGCACAGGGTGGCCTCGAGATCTGTCTGATCCACCTTGGACACTTCGATGGCCACTCGGCCTTCTTCGGTGAACTTGACCGCATTCCCGATCAGGTTGGCGAGGATCTGGGTCAGGCAAATCCAATCCCCGCTAAACCGGTCGGGAACCTCCGGGTTTATGCGGCAGAGGTACCCGACACCCTTCCGGAGTGCGCTTTGGCCGAGGAGGGCGTTGAGCTTTTCCATGGATTCACGTAGCTGGAAATCGACCGATGCCAGCCCCATTCGCCCAGCTTCGGCAGGAAAGCGGGCGCTCCTGTACCTCAGGTACCTCGACCCCCTAAAAGGCTCCATGGCTGGTCTTCGCATCGATCGGGCTCCTGGGCAAACGACGATCCTCGCCGACACTTCATCCTCACGCGACCCAAACAAGGGCAGGCATCGTGCCAGGGACTCCCGTGCGTTGCAACCATTTGATGGATGTGGAGTTACGGCGGAATCGCTTCAACCTCTACCACAGCTTCGGTGTACAGAACATGGACAGGAAGCCGCGACTTCGGGGTTGTTTTCCCT
>JBDRDQ010000467.1:0-2704 GCA_043820695.1 Gemmatimonadota bacterium
GGCGCGGGCGATAGGGTATTCGAGGGCTTTCCAAGCCTTGCGACGGGGGTTCGACTCCCCCCGCCCGCTCCATCCTCCCCCTGAGCAGGGGAGGGGGTCAAAGCTCCTGGATCGTGGTGAGAGAGATTGCCTTCTGGAACCACTCCACAGCCTCTTCCTCTTTCCCAAGCCCGGCCGGGGTGTTGTACCACCTCTTCCAATACGAGGCCATACCCTTTGCGTTTTCCCAATGGGGGAGGCGGAACGGGACGCGGAGGTATTGGATGCGGCACATGGCGGTGGCGTAGAAGAAGTTCCCCACCATGGCACCCGCCCCGATGGGCCAGTTACCCCGGAGGGCCAGCACGGAGTTCGCGAGGTCTGGTCGGAACTGAAGCCAGTTCATCCAGATGTCATCATGGGTGGCGGGCTCCATCTGGTAGATACCAAGGGCCGGGCCATCTTCAAGCTGACGGACCAGGGAGGCGCGAGACTCCATCAGGGCGGTCCCCAGGACCAGTCGCAGGGAGGCGGTGGATAGGTGCTCCAGGTAGTCGAGGGTCGGGACGATGATGTATTCGGCCAGATGGGTCGGGTTCATTCGGGTGGCCTCCCTTCCTCCTGCCGTCCTCCTCGACGCCAGCGGATGTACTCGTAGATGCGGATGGCCAGCCAGATGATGGAGAGGAGAGCCGCGACAGGGGCGAGGACCTGCACCACCACCCCCACGGAGGCGGAGATGGCCGCCACGTCCATCACGGAGTAAGAGGTCCTTGCGAAGGCGCCGTTCATGGCCAACTGTCCTTGTTTCTCGGGGTCGTGATCCCGATGGTTTGGGGGATGAGGACTCGGTTCATCTCTTCCACACCCAACTGGGTTAGTTTATCAAGGATGTCCGTCGCGGTCAAGCCACTGTCTCCGCTGCGGAGGAAGATGTCGAGTTGGGAGACGATGAGGTCGCTCTCGGTCGCGGGCATCCGCTGGAGCTTCAACTGTGCCGCCATGGTGGGAGCAACCTGCTTCGCCGCGATAAGGGCGGGTTCCCGGCTCAGGTTCAGGAGGTTCCGGACCACCTCGGTCTTCTGGGGGGTGTTGAGGGCCAGGAAGTGCGGGGTGCGGACCACCGCGTTTCCGATTACCCCCAGGACAGCCCCTTGGAGGTGGGCCACGATGCTGTCGAATTGCTTGTTCCCGGTCTTCGGGGAGAGGTCGCGTCCGGTAAAGCCAAGCTTAGTGATCTCGCTTTCGATGGCGGTGCGAGGCTCCCGAACCAGGGCACCGGATACTTGGGAGAACAGGCCGGCGCCGATGGTGAGGGCAGGGTGGGTCCCAAAGACGTTCTCGGGGATGAGGGTGAGGCGCGGGGTCCGTTTGGCTTCGCCCCGCGTGGGGCTGGCCCGCTCCGGCAACCCTTCCGGATGGCCCAAGGTCTCCGCGATGGGGACCCACAGGGAGCTGTCCGGGTCGAGGAGCGCGACGGTGGGTGCCCAGAAACCCCGGCCCTGGGTTTCCCGCTGGATCGCCACGGCCTCGTTCCACTCCGCCCGGAAGTCGCGGAGGAGCTGATATGGACGGAGGTATCCGGTGGCGGTTTGACCCGCGAACCCGGCAAGGCCCTCCCCTCCCTTCCCCACTTCCTTGATGTCCAGAAGGCCCTCGAATACGGCGTCGATCGCGGCATTGCCGGTGGCCAGTTGAGGGGCGGTGCCGAGGATGCCCCGGCGGAGGTCTCGCAGGGCCTCGAAGCTGGGTTGAAGGCGGCCCTCGTCGATCCGGATGACCAGATCGGCGAGGAAGAGGAAGGGGGCAAGGGTGACGAAGGGGGACATGCTGACCAGGTTTCCACTGGCAGTCTTGATCTCATCGTACCGCTCTCCCGGCTCCAGCCCCGGAAATTCCCCCTGGCGGATCGAGAGGGCCGTTGCGAAGAGGGCGGAGCCGGTCAGCTCCCGAGCGAAGCCGTCGAAGTTTCCTTCCAGCATCTGGCCCCGGACGGTTGGGCTGATGAGGCGGAGGCCTCCGGTCGGCATCTGCTCCGAGATGAGCTTCGTGGCGTTGTAGACGAAGCGAGGGAAGGGCTCCAGGAAGGGCAGGACCTTGGACGAGTCGATGAGCTTCGCGTAGCCTTGGAAGAGGGCTTCGAGCGAGCCTTTGCCTTTGGGCGCCAGGGTGAAGTCGGAGTAGAGGGCCATGTCGATGGCCTCCGACATCATCTTGTCGAAGCCGGTCGGGATTTTCCCGAAGTCCACGACCTCCTCCAGGGAGAGGCCGACCTGCTTCAGCTTCCGATCCAAGGCGGCTGCCATCACCCCATTCCGGACCACAACGCTCTGGGTCCGGTTGAGCCAGAGGAAGAGGGTATCCACTCCCCTCTCGTAGCGGTCCAGGAGGCCCTTGCCGGTCCCAGTCACGCCAGAGACAGAGGGGTAGAGGTCGGGCTCCACGGCGGCGAGGAGCTTGTTCCGGTATTCCGGGTAGCCCTTGAACAGCTTGTCCAGGGTCTCCTGGGTCTTGTTGAACCCCTTGGTCGTGAAGATGCGCCCCAGCTCCCCAAAGGGATCGACGGGTTCGTAGAGGTTCCCACCCGGCCCGAACACCTTCCCCATGGTCACGGAGATGGCACGGTTCGTCACGTTCAGGACTTGGCGGAAGCCACCGCTTTCGATGGCGTTGCGGGCGGCTGTCGCGGGGAGGGAGACGAGAGATTTCCGGAAGAGGCGCGCAG
>JBDRDQ010000468.1:0-3392 GCA_043820695.1 Gemmatimonadota bacterium
GCGTTTGACGGGTGAGAAAGATAGAAGTGGTCCCAATCCACCGGAAGGCAGCCTCTCACAGACGAGACCGCCAGCATCGCATTCTCATCCCTGGGGGTGCTCACAACTCAACGCCCTCAAAGGAGTTGCCGTGGACTCAAGGAGGAGGAGGCGCGCAGGCTCTAAAACGGCGTTTGTCCAGCGTGTCGGTCTCTCTAAAATCACTTCATGGAATCTTGCTTACGATCCTCGCGTGCTCCTCGGGGTCGAACGCCCTCATGGTGAGCGTGGTCACATTCCCCTGGGAGCCCATGGAGAGGGCGAAGGCCGCCGCCATCTCGTCGTCATCAGCCTCCGAAATTGCGACGAGGTCGTAGGGGCCTTGCGTCGAGTAGACACCCAGGAGCTTCCCCCCCATTGCCTCCCACGCGGCGCTAGCCTGCCGGATCCGCTCTGGGGAACCCTTGATATCGCGGATGCCCTGGTCGGTGAACTTGTACAGCGTGACGTATTTGGCCATCGGATCTATCTCCCTTCCTGCAGTGGAACCTGCGCGCCCCACAGAAGTCCTCCCATGTTGCCGATGCGTAGCCTGGAGGCCACTGAGTCCGAGGTGCCCAGGCTTGATTCCGCCCGGAATACCACCCCGAACATGCAGAGTTACATGTACACCCCTTCGCCGGTCCTTGGCTAGGGCATCCATGTAAACGCAACAATCACAATATGTTAGAAGAGTGGAGCCAGCGGGGCTCGAACCCGCGACCTCCGGCTTGCAAAGCCTAGCATGGTCAACCGTGAGCAACCGACCTGTCCCGAAAAACCCTTGTAATTCCTTCCTTTCGCCCATTCCCTTCAAGTTCCAATCAACCGCCAGCGACCGTCAGCAACCGTGGGGTTTGGCACAATTCTAGGCACAACGGAGTCGCCTCAATGCTCCACAACATCCCGGTACTCGTCCAGCCGCGCCTGGCAGCGGGGGTGGGAGCGGAGGGGGGGGGCATCAGTGGACCGCAATCCCCGCCGCCTCAAATGCAGCCATGATCTCGGGGAACTGCATTTGCCTTTCCCGACCGTAGGCGGCAGCCCACGGGATAAAAAACGGTATGCCTACATCCCTCTCAGCTATGCCAACCTTAACACTCCTCAGGGCCTCTGCACGGGCGTCGAGCATCAGGTATAGAATTGAGAGGTTCCGGGCCTGCACACCCGTAGTTCGCCGCAGGTCTTCAACGACGCCGAGCGCCTCATTGCTCAACTCGGGTGCCTGCATGGCGCTCAACACCAGATCGAGGCGTTCTGGGTTCGAGTAGCCCACGATCTCACCCCACCGACGGATCACGCGAAACGCCTCCTCCTCCAGCCCCTGCTGGAGTAGGAGAGGGGACCACCACAGATCCGACGGATCACTCTCCCTTGATTCTCTGTATATGACCGCTAGGGCTTCTTGGACTCGCCCCGCATCAAAAAGAAACAGGGCCAGGGTACTCTGAAAGTTTCCTGCCAGCGGGCTTAGCCTGACCGTTGTCTCTAGGCTTTCAATACCCTGGTCCCGTTGCCCAAGAAAGCACCGGGCCGTCCCGAGCCAAAAGTGACCCTCGGCATAGTTCGGGTCCAACTCGATCGCTCTCAATAGATGTTTCTCGGCTGACTCCCAGTCCCACTCGTGGTAGAGCGCCAGGGCACCAAACACCGCATGGACCTCAGCCAAGCCGTCATCAAGTTCCATCGCACGTTGGGCTGCGTCCCATCCCCGAACAAATCCCTCTCGGGAGGGCATTACCTCATAGAAAGGGAGGACCGTCCATGCAGTGGCGATACCGGCCCAGGCCAATGCAAAGGCAGAGTCCTGTTCTATGGCGGCTTCATAGTACCGAATGGCTTCCCTTATGTTTTCCGCAGATCGGTTGCTAAATTGGTTCCGCCCACGAAGGAAAAAGGTATAGGCCTCCAGGTTTTCGGTAGGGAGAATCGAGATCCGGCGATCCTCATCCGGCGAAATCTCCACCCGGATGGCAGAAGCTATCTCCCGGGCGATTCGGCTCTGGACTTCGATGGATTCTTCGACGGAGTAGGGACCATCAAAGGTGTCGGACCAAAGATGTCCGTCCGTCTTCCCATCGATGAGCTGAACTGTAATGCGTACCTGGGTTCCAGCGATTCGGGCACTGCCTTCCAACACGTAGTCAACATCACCGAGTGCGACGGCGATTTCGGGAACCGAGGGTCGTGTGGCACGGTCGCTGTATCGCTCAACCGATGATCGGGAGATTACAAAAAGGGCAGAGATCTGAGAGATCCTGGTGGTCAGTTCTTCGTGCATACCGGCAGCGAAATAGGCGTCCTCGGGATTAGGGCTGATGTTGTCCAGCGGCAGCACAGCGATGGATGGTCTGCTGTCATCGACTGGAGGGGGCGAAGTGACGTGTTCTGGCCCTGTCGCAGGTTCACCTCCCGGTAGCACCGACAAAACCCCACCCGCAATGACCATTAAGGCCGCGACCATCAATAACTCAGGTCCACTGACCCTCTGGCGACCCTTCTCCCCATGATACCAGGCGAGGATGAGAGCGACGAAGAAGCCAACGGCGAGAACAAGGAGGAGGCCATGGTAGAGAGGGTCCGGCCATCCAAGGCGTCCTCCAACAGCGTCGGACACCTCGAAAAGCACCCAGGCCCCCGCCAGATATGCGAGCCCCCACTGCACAAGCTTCCGCTCTTTGAGGCGTTGCAGGAGGGAGGGAGAGGGCATGGGTTAATCACCCGCCTACTTAGGCACCGAGCCACTTTGGAGATTCCCCAGGGCATCTTGAACGGAATCACGCCAGTAGGCGATTTGAGGGCCGCCATTCTCCCATAGCTTGGCAGCCATCGAGTAGTAGAACTCCGCCTCTGCGAGGTCGCCCAGCTCCTGGGCAATGCGACCTACCTCGAACGCAGAACGCGCTGTGAGGACACCCATCCAAGTGTGCGGAGGGCAGAGCGATTGAAACAAACCCTTGGCTCGCGTCGTCTCTCCTCGCCGGAACAGCAACTCGGCAAGATGGAACCGCATGACTGGTTCGGGATTACCCGCCATCTCGTTGCCGGAGTGGATGGTCCACAACTCAAAGGCACGCTCAGCAGCGCGCTCCGCCGCTTCGAAGTCCCCTTCCCTTACAGCTAGACGAGCCGCGATGTCCGCCTCAAGCGATGAAGTCCAATCCCACAACGCATCGCCTCTTGGCAGTGCGGCGAGATTCCTCTGCCATCGTCTGGCGATAGCGGTATCCCCGATAGTGGCCTCGAAAGCTCCTGCGGCCCAACCGGTTGCCCAAACATCATCCTTGGTGTCGAGATAGGCTCCGAGGGAGTCCGCCGGCGCGTACGTTGACAGCCGGGCCACCGCCTTTCGAGCCATGGCGGTGTCACCGGCG
>JBDRDQ010000469.1:0-2078 GCA_043820695.1 Gemmatimonadota bacterium
CTGTTCGGATACAAGATGGGGGCTTTCACCGATGCCAGGAAGGATAAACCCGGCCGAATCACACTGGCCGAAGGGGGCACACTCGTCCTTGATGAAATCGGAGACCTCCCTCCGGAAACTCAGGTGAAGCTCCTCCGGCTTCTCCAGGAGAGGGAATATCACCCCCTGGGGGCGGTGGACACCCACAAAGCCAATGTCCGCGTGGTAGCAGCGACGAACCGGGACCTTTCCACCCTGGTGAGCCAGGGGAAATTCCGGGACGACCTCTATTTCCGCCTGGCCGTGATCCGCCTCTCCATCCCCCCTCTCTCGGAGCGGCGCCAGGACATCCCCTTCCTTATCGATCACTTCATTCAGCGATTCAATCGGCGCCGGGGAAAGCGGGTTCAGGGTGTGACGCCGGCTGTGATGGAGGTCCTCATGCGGCATCCCCTCCCTGGGAACGTCAGGGAGCTCGAGAACATCATCGAGTATTGCTTCGTCCTCTGCCACAACGGCCAAATCGATCTGAGACACCTGCCGGACGACCTGCAACCGGGTGGTTCCTCCCCGGCCGCGGCGCCGGAACCCACCTCCATGCATCCTTTGGAGGAGAGTGAGGCCGGGACCATACGGACCGCTCTGGGCCGAAACCACGGGAATCGGTCAGAGACCGCAGATGAGCTCAGGATCAGCCGAACCACCCTCTGGCGGAAGATGAAGCGATATGGGATTCGGTTGGAGGAGTTTCAAGCCTAGGTCGAAGGCGGGTCGTAGGGCACCGTCCCCTTTTTTTGCTCTCCTGCCCCCTTTGTCAACCTTCCTGTCTCAACTGTGACGTTTCAATTCTGAAACGGTGAAACACGACCCGTGTTTCATATTTGAAATCCCAGCGCCGTTTCCCCGCCCCGCCTACGAACCTCTAAGCTAATCCAATTAAAGACGTTAGATCGCAGAAGCCATGCGCTCATTCTCCTGGTCCGCCCCTTGCCTTATAGCGGTCAGAAGCCTTGGAGGTTGTGTGAAAGTTGCAAGTCCGCGGATGGGAGAAACGGTGGCACCCTGCTTCGAGTACTGTGCCACCATGGCCATCTTCAATATTGCCGAGTCCGGCACGGTTGAGCAGGTCGATTTCCCCCTCCAAAGCCGGGATCCCTTCGATCGGGTCCGCCTCCTCAGGGATCAGAAGGTGGACACGGTCATCTCCGGTGGAATGCAGGCCTTCTACGAAGACCTGCTGAAAGCTGGTGGATTCGAGGTGATTTCCTGGGTGTCGGGAGTCGTGGACGAGCTCCTGACCCTGTACATCCGAGGGGAGTTGGAGTCTGGCACCGAACTCCCCCAGGACTGTGGGCCTGACCTCTTTTCGATGGAACGAATGACGGAGCACTGACCTGTGGCAACCGCGCAGAAATACAGCTACAACGTGGAACAGAAGGGCCTGGAGGGAACCGACAAGCCCCAGAGGTTTCTGGAGGCCTTCTCGGCCATTCTTCGGCACGGCAACTACCATCTTGCCCTGGACACCTTCTCCCGCCTCAGCGCCAAGTGCGGTAGGTGTGCCTCCTCCTGCCAGCTCTACGAGGCCACGGGGGCAGTGGAGGACATCCCCTGCCATCGCTCGGAGCTTTTACTGAGGGTTTACCGGCGGTATTTCACCCAAAGCGGGATCCTGAAGGCCAAGATCTTCGGGGGTTTCACGCTCACCGACGCCTACATCGACGAAATGGCCGAGTCGTACTACCGATGCACCGCTTGCCGGAGATGTAAGGCGACGTGTCCGGTAGGCATCGACCATGCCCTGGTGACACACCTGGCCCGATGGGTTCTTGCCGAGATCGACGTAATCCCCCGGGCTCTCCTGGTCTCGGTCAGGGAGCAACTTGAGGGAGCTACAGGGAACACGTCGGCTATTCCCATCCCAGCCTTGAAGGACACCTGCGAGTTCCTGGAAGAAGAACTCCAGGACATCTACGGCGTGGATATCAAATACCCCTTCGACGAGGAGGGAACGGAGTTCGTATTTTTCCCGGCGGTTTCCGATTTCATCATGGAAGCGGATACGCTCATGGGGAATGCCGCCGTCATGCACGTAACCG
>JBDRDQ010000470.1:0-7295 GCA_043820695.1 Gemmatimonadota bacterium
GGGGGCTGTTCCCTCCCGGTAAAAAGTCTCCCGAAGCTTGAACTGCAGATAATGTCCGGGATAACCCTCGTGGACCGCCAGGTGCTTGAGCCCGGGCCGAGTAAGCGTTGGTCCTGTGTTCAACTCGATGGTCCGGTCCAAGTAATCGCATCGAGCGTTGAAGGCTACTCCCGACACCGGCCCTACCCGCATCCCATCCTCTTTTTTCGCCGGGATCGCCATGAGAGTCTCCTCGGTTCGATCCCATGCCTCATCCAGCAGACCCGTGAGCACGCCTTCCACCTCATCCGGGGGCACCCGGTTTCGGTCTTCCCAGGCCGCACATTGGGCCTGGAGACCTCCGGAGTAACCCATTCGCGTGAGCAGGCTCCTGAGCTTTTCCGCGAGGCCGGTCAAATCCTGTTCTGAAGCCGGTTGAACAGGAACGTGCAACAAGTCTCCCAACCGGGATTGGAAGAAAAGCCCCTCCCGGCCCCTCTTCCCGGAGTTGGGTGAAGGCCACTCCCGCCTCGCCGTACGTGGGGAAGGTGTCGGGACTCAACTCCCCGGCTGTGTCCATGTTGAGAACGACGAGCCCGTCACCGTCCTTGCTCTCCTGGCGGTACAGCGCGTCCAGGCCAAGAAGGGCTTCGGCCACCCGCTTCCCATACGCCAGGGTTCTGTCACTCGGCATGGCCGACTTCTCCCTTCATCAGGTTGCCGATCAGAGACACCGGGATCGATCCATACGAGAGAAACTCATCGTGGAAGCTCCGCAGATCGAATCCGCTCCCCAGGCGCACGGACATCTCGATTCTCAGATCGTGGATGGCATCCGTACCTAGCAGGTAGATAGCCGCTGCGCCAGGGAACATGCTGTTCTTCACAGCCTCGGAGTGGGCTGGGCCGGGCTCCATCCCGGCATGCCTCACATAGTAGTCTGCCGCCTGCTCCAGCGTGAGCCGACCCTGGTGGAGCCGGATATCCACGATGGCCCTCGCGCACATACGGGTTCTGCCCCTGAGCTCGGCGACCTGCTCCAGCGGAGTGAGGAAACCGGCTTCACTCATGAGGTCGGTGGCGTAGCACGCCCACCCTTCGGCCATGGTTCCTCCACAGACCATGGCGATGCGGGAGGCGCAATCCACTGCAGCGATTTGGCCGATGCGGGACCGGGAGCGGAAGGCGTGCCAGTTTTGAACGTGATGGCCGATGCTTCCGTGGTGGATCACATGGTTCAGCTTGATGACGCTGTCATTGGTGGCTCGCAGCAGCTCATCCTGTTTCTCCGGCGCCATAGTAGGGTCGATAGGCGTCACCAGGTAGTCGTGAACCGGGGGACGGTTGAGGGCCGCCGGTGACCGATAGAAGAGGAAATACAGATAGGGTGCGGCATCCCGGGCCCACCGCGGCCGCGGGACGTAGCGAATGGGGAAGTCAGGCCAGGTCAGGAGGGGTTGGGCCTGGGCCGTTTCCCGGACCGAGTCCCATAGTTCCTGATACCTTCCGTAGTAATCCTCTGCTGACGGGTGAAGGTTGGCCAGTCCGGTTATTGCATCCTCGACATCGGCTCCCCGCCCGGCCAGAGCTCCCGCGGCCTCTGCCATGGCGGACTCGGCATAGGCCACGATCTCGTTTGGGTCCTGATCCAGGAAGTGTCCATACTTCATATAGAGGGAAAGAGCTTCCTCTCCGCAGGCCCACTCCTCCACCGGGTTTGAGAGCAGTTCGGTTTCCAGATACCGCTGGGAGTCACGAAAGGCCGCGGCGGCCTTCTCTGCGGTTGTTCGGAAACCCGGCACGGGAACCGTGCACTCCGCGAGAAGGTGCTCGATGCCCCCGGTGAGGAAGGCCAACGCCCCCGTGCATTCCCTGAGGGCTCGTTGGGTCCAAGCCTGCGGAGCTCGGCGCACGTTCGTTCGGCCCTGAGCTAGAAGCGTCGGAAGGGCGGCCATTCGCTCCAATGCCATTTCGACCCGCTCAGCTAAGGGAGCAAAGTCCGCGAGGAAAAGCGACATCAACCCGAAGACGGCTTCCCCGGTGTACAGGCTTGGGTTCCCCCGATGGAAATGGTTGGATTGAAATTCCCAGAGTTGAATCCGGAGGAATCCCTCGGCGAGGCGGCGGTCGAGGTCCTCGAAGGAAACCGGGCCCCCGTCCTTCCCCTTGGCCATTGCCCCAGCAACATCCCGGATTCTCACCGACTCAGCCAACAGTTTCTGCATGTCGGCCAGGGTGTCCCCGGCTCCCTGCTCCGAAAAATCAGGGAGGCGGTCATCCCAGTCATGGACACCGATGAAGGTCGCGTTCACCGGGCGGTGAACGTAATAGGAAGCGAAAAACCGGTTCACCCAATCCGTGTCGGCCAGCGCGTTACCGTGCGCGGCCTCCGTCCGGACCTCATTCTGGTCTTTCGGAATGGAGCTTTCCAAGAGCGACCCCCCTCAAACCGCTTGTCCGGTAGGCAAGATATCCACGGATTCGAGAATGGGGGTTGGGGCCTGCGAGGGCCAGAGATAACCGTTCCCGGCCCCGTCCGCTTTGAGAGCCAGGTCGACCTTCCGTTCCCCTTCCTGCGCTCGGCGTCAGGGTCCTGAAGGTCCCTATCACTACTTGACTTGGGATTCCGGCGGGTGCCTATTCATACCCTTTCGTATCGACCGGGAATCGATCCAATGAGAGGAGTCTTACAGGACCTCCAGATGATCGGGGCCCACAGAGCCGGGGGGCATCAGTTCAAGCCATGAAGGTCAGAGAAATGATGGTGCCGCTCGAGAATTATGCCACTGTATCCGAGGACGCCACGATGTTCGACGCGGTGGTCGCCTTGGAGAAAGCCCAGCGCGAATTCGACCAGAGCCGGTACCGCCACCGAGCAATCCTGGTATTCGACGACCGGAAGGCCATCGTCGGCAAGGTCAGCCAGTTGGACCTTCTCAAGGCGCTGGAACCCAAGTTCAACAAGGTTCTGGACACCGGCGCCATCTCCCGCACCGGTGTCAGTCTCAGCTATATCGAATCTCTGTCCCGAAAAGGCCTTTCGGGCAAGCCCCTGGATGACCTATGCCGCAAGGCCGGCGACCTGTCCGTCAAGGATTTCATGTATGCCCCCCGGGAAGGCGAGTTCATCGAGGAGGATGCCGATCTCGACGAGGCTGTGCGTCGGTTGGTCGGCGGTCAGCACCATTCCCTACTGGTGACGCGGGAAGGGGAGATCGTGGGTGTGCTCCGCCTGACCGACGTCTTCAAACTGGTATCCGAACGCATTTTGGCCTGCAAGGATTAGCTCTCATTCCAACTGGGCGGCAACGGTACGGCCGGCCAGGCCCTGTTCATCTCGCCTCCCTGCCTGAGCACAGCACGCCGAGCGTGAAGGTAGTCATACATGGATGACATTGGATCCTCGACCACCGATGTGAGCACCAGATCGACGATCATCAAAGGGGCCATTGCCCTGGCCTTTGGCCTTCTGGTGATGCTGGCGCCCCGACCGGACAACCTGACCCCGGAAGGACATCGGTTGCTGGCCCTGTTGATAACCGTGGTCATTCTCTGGGTCAGCGAGGCTGTACCGATCGGAGTCACCGCCCTTCTGGCGGGCGCGGGAATGATCCTCTTCAACATCCAGACGCCCGAGGGCGCTTGGGCACCCTTTGCAAGTCCGGCGGTGATGTTCGTGCTCATGATCATCATGTTTGGCGTGGTCCTGACCGAAGTGGGACTGGCCAACCGCATGATCTACTACCTGATCAAATTCGCTGGCACGAAGATCAAGAGACTCAGCCTGATCCTGGCGGTGGGGTGCAGCATCGCCTCCTCCGTCTTCCACGACGCCACCATCACCGTGATCATGGTCTTCGCCTTTGTGCCGGTGTTCATGAGCATGGGGCTCAAGCCGGGAATGGGGCACAAGCTGCCCATGTTCTTTTTTCTTCTCATCCCCCTGTCCGCTTCGGCCGGCGGTTTCGGCACCCTGTTGGGTGGCGGCCGAAACCCCGTGGCCCTCCAAATCCTCGAGGACTTCAGTCAGGGCAGGATCAGGATCGGCTTTATGGAATACATCTTGATCCAGTTTCCGATCTGCGTTGCCGCTGCCCTGGTCACCTGGCTGGTGTTGTGGGTTCTCCTCCGGCCCAAGGAGAAGGAGCTTCTTGGAGTCAGGATGTCCGATCCTGGCCCCATGAGCCGCAGGGAGTTCGGGGTCCTGGTGGTGTTCGGGATCACGTTCATCGTCTGGTTCCTGGGGGACCTGACCGGCTGGCACTACAGCGTTCCGGCCGCTATCGCCCTGCTCGGGTTCTGCGCCCCCGGTTGGATCAGCTTCCGTACCATCTGCGACAAGTTCCCCTGGGAGTCCTGGATCGTGTTCGGCGCCGGGGTCTCCCTGGGCGTCGCCATGCTGGAAAGCGGCGCGGGACAGTACCTGGGCGAGGCATTCCTGCCCGTCCTGGATGGGAAACCCACTTTCGTGGTCTATTATGGCATGGGCCTCTTCGGTTCGGTCCTGTCCAGCGCGATGAGCAACTCCGCCGCCGTTGCCCTCATGCTACCCATCACGCTGCCAATGGCCGAGTTGATGGACATGTCGCCGCAAGCGGTGGCCCTTCTGGCGCCCCAGACCACTTCCTTCATCATGTTGGTCATCGGCTGCCCGCCCACCATCATCGCCTATAGCACCGGCTACTTCAGCCAGAAGGATTTCGCCAAGGCCGCGGTGCCGTGGAGCCTGATTCTGCTCCTGGTCTGCACACTGAGCGTCATGCTCTACTGGCCTCTGATCGGGCTGACTCCCGGCTGAGCGAGGCGTGGCCCGGCTACCCAAGAGCTCCCCGTCCCGGTTAAGGGATAGGTCCCGCCATTCCTTGAGGCTGGTCCAAGCTCATCCCGACGGCGTGCTCAACGGGTTTTTTCCGGCTATTTTCCCACACTCCGGATCGGCTTTTCGATCTCTGGAGCCTGCTTGACCCCGGCGCAGCAGGAATCGTGAACGAGATGCCAATGAAAACCGAACCCTTCAATGCCGAATCCCCCCAAGCGCGTCATGCGAGCCTACGGTCGAGAATCGCCGTTGTCATCGTCATAATCTCGCTGGCCCCCATGTTTCTGGTGAGCGGCGTGATTCTTTTCCAATTCGACGCCTTTGCCAATGAAATGGTGCATGCTCACCTGGGAGAACTGGTACTCAAGCACCGCCAGAACATCGACGACTTCCTCAGCGAGAGACTGAACGATATCGGTTACCTGGCTAGGATTGACGATCCGGATCAGTTGCGGGATCCGGGGTTCCTGATGCAACGGCTCAGGGTGCTTCAGGAGGAATACGGTTTTGTTTTCGTGGACCTGGGGCTGATCGATGAGAACGGCCAGCAGGTCTCCTATGCCGGACCCTTCGATCTGCAGGGAGCCGACTACCGGGATTCCGAGTGGTTCCAAGAGGCCATCCAACACGACAGCTACATCAGTGATGTGTTCCTGGGTCTGCGGGGCCAGCCCCATTTCATCGTGGCGGTCAAACGGCGATGGGCCGGAACGGAATGGCTCTTTCGGGCCACTATCGATTTCGCGGCCTTCAACACCCTGGTCGAGAATCTTACCCTGGGGCGGACCGGCAGCGCATTCATCCTCAACCGCCAAGGTGCTTTTCAAACCCGTCCGCCCAGCGGCGACACCAGACTCGACCGGGAGCAATACCTGAACCTGTTTCAAAGCGGAGAGGAGTCATTGCTCAACAGGCACGATCCGAACCGCATCCCTCCCTCGCCTGGGTCACCCGGCCAAATCCACGCGGACGATGAGGTGACCGTATTCGATGGCGCGTCGGGTCCGAGGTCGGTGTTCTCGATCGAGAAAAGGAGTGCCCTTGGCCGCAGGTTCATCATTGTGGCTGGTTTCCTCAAAGACGGCGAATGGCTCCTGATCGTCCAGCAGGAATTCAGCGATGCCTTCGCCCAACTCAAACGCACCCAATTGATCGCAGGCCTGATCTCTATCTTGGGTGCGATCGGAATCATCGTAGCGGCCTCTATCGTTTCAGGGCGGTTGGTGTGGCGCATCGCCCGACTCGATTCAGAGAAGGAGATGATGAACCAGCAGGTCATCGAAACCGGCAAATTGGCCTCTTTGGGTGAACTGGCTGCCGGCATTGCCCATGAGATCAACAACCCGGTGGCCATCATGGTGGAAGAGGCCGGATGGATTCAGGATCTGCTGGACGAAGGGATCGGGCAGGAAGGGAATCTGGATGAGTTCCAGCGGGCCCTGCGTCAGATTGAGAATCAGGGCCGCCGCTGCAAGGAGATCACACACAAGCTGTTAAGCTTTGCGCGAAAAACCGACTCCCGGGTCCAAACAGTGGAACTCGGGGAGCTGATCACGGAGGTGGTGGACCTGCTCTCCCAAAAATCGCGGTACGCCAATGTGGAGGTGCAGGTCCAATTGCAGCCGAACCTGCCCGCCATTCAGGCATCGGTGACTGAAATGCAGCAAGTATTCATGAACATCCTCCACAACGCCTTGGATGCCATGGAGAAGACCGGCGGGGGGATCCAGATTACTAGCGCTACTGATGCCGGACAGCTGCGGCTGTCCATCACCGATACCGGACCCGGTATTCCGGCAAGCAACCTCGGACGCCTTTTCGATCCGTTCTTCACAACTAAACCGGTCGGCAAGGGCACCGGTCTGGGACTATCGATTTGTTATGGAATCATCCAGAAAATGGGAGGCAGGATTGATGTTGAGAGCCAGGTGGGTAAAGGTACCGCCTTTCACGTCGTGCTGCCGTTGAACGAACCAGCGGCCACAAGCCAAGGAGTGTGAGAAATGGCCATTGCATCAATATTGCTGGTGGATGACGAAGTTCCGTTTGTGGAGACCATGATCAAGCGACTCACCAAGAGAGGAATGGACGTGGTCCCTGCCTACGATGGGCCCGGGGCGCTTGCTGAACTTGATGCCCATGCCCGCATCGAGGTCGTGATCCTGGACGTCAAGATGCCCGGCATGGACGGCATTGAAACCCTGTCGGAGATCAAGAGGGCCCGTCCTCTAGTGGAGGTGATCATGCTGACCGGACACGCCACCGTCGAATCCGCCATTGAGGGGATGAAGCGAGGAGCCTTCGACTACCTGATGAAGCCCTGCGATATCGACTTGCTGGTCAGCAAAGTCGTCGAAGCTGCCAACAGAAAGCAGGCTCAAGAAGACAAGATCTTGGAGGCCCGCATGCGAGAGATCACCACCCGCCGCGCATGAGTGGGAGGGGCTATTCGCCACGGAGGCGCTGTCCCTCTCGAAAGGCCGCCTGGATCTTCTCG
>JBDRDQ010000471.1:0-4888 GCA_043820695.1 Gemmatimonadota bacterium
CTGGTACAACCCCACACGTTTGGAGCAGCCCTATTACAACTGGATGACGGCGGCCGCTTTCGCACAGAACGACCTGGAGATGTCCATTCCGGGCGACGCCTATCTCCAGCATTCGGGCCAGGTGGAAGCATGGCCCGTGGACGAGGAGGGCCGCTTCCTGCCTCTATACGCCAACAACACCTTCGAGGGCCACAAATCCTACCACGTCGTGGGAGAGCTGAACGACTTCTTCGGCGGCTACTATCAGGACCAGGACTACGGGTTCGGCCACTGGGCCCGGTACGAGGACATGCCGGGCCAGAAGCTCTGGCTCTGGGCCCTGTCCCGGGAGGGCGGCGTCTGGGAGGAGCTCCTAACCGACACCGACGGGCAGTACGTCGAGTTCCAGGCCGGACGCCTCTTCGTCCAGTATTCCCCCGGTGCGGCGGTGAATCCCATCACTCAGGCCGGGTTCGATCCCATGTCGGCGAGCCGGTGGACGGAGAGCTGGTTCCCCCTGGAGGGCATAGGTGGGCTCACGGACGCGTCCCGGGAGGGAGCCATGTTCGTCGGGGAGGAGGGGGGCCTCCTCACCATTCGCGCCAACGCCTTCAGGAACATCCAGGATACGCTGAGGGTGTGGTCGGGCGGAGAGTTGGTGGACGTGAGGCCTGTGACCCTAAAGGTCCTCCAGCCCTACGAGGCCACCGTCGACATCACCGCCGGCCAGCCCTACCGGGTTCAACTGCCGGGCCTGGAACTGGATTACCGATCGGACCCGGCGGGTCGTCTCCTCGACCGGCCCTTCGGCACAGACGGGGAGGCGCTGCCCAACATTCCGGAAGCGGATCGAATGGTGTTCCAGGCCCGGGAGCTTTTGAAGGGACGCCGATACGGGGAGTCCCGAGAACTGTTCAAGGCGGCGCTGGACGAGGAGCCGTGGAACCGGGAGGCGCTCCTGGGGCTGGCGGAGCTCGCCTACCGAGGCGGCCTCTACACGAAGGCCCTCGACCGGGTGAATCGCACCCTCCAGCTCGATGCCTACGATGCCAAGGCGAACTTCCTGGGCGGCACCATCCACCGGGCCCTGGGCCAAACCGCCGACGCGAGGGATGCCTTCGGATGGGCAGCTCGTTCAACGGCCTATCGATCCGCCGCCTACGCCCAGCTCGCGGAGATCATGATCGGCGAAGGAGAGTTTCAGGAGGCCGCCCGGTACGCCCGCCTCTCCATCGACTTCGACCGCCACAGCGTGCCGGGGTGGCAGGCGCTGGCCGTCATTGGGCGGAAGACGGGTAATGCCGGCCTGATCGGGGAGGCTCTTGGGGAGCTGCTGGCCCTGGACCCGCTGCACCATTTCGTGAAGGCGGAGGAGTACCTGGCATCGGCAGGCGGCGCGGCGGCTGAGGCCGGGATCGGGGCCGAGGCCGGGGCCCAGCTGGCCCAAAGCCTCGGTGGCGAATACCCGGATCAAACCCTTCTGGAGCTCGCCATCGGGTACTCGAACCTGGGCCTCGCGGAGGACGCCGTAAGGCTCCTGACGGCGAACCGAAGAACGGAGCGGAGAACGGAAAACACTCTACAGCCGCTCCTGCAACGGGCGTGGATCGCCCGCCTTACGGACGACCCATCCCTCCTGGCCGGCGCCGGCGCCCCAGCCTTCGAGTTCCCCTACCGCCGGGAATCAATCGATGTGCTCACTTGGGCCACACAGAACAGCGACGACTGGGTCTGGAGGTATCTGCTGGCCCTGAATCTATGGGCGGTGGATAGGACTCAGGAGGCAGCCTCTCTCCTGGCGGGGCTCGGTGAGCCGAACGCGCCGGACGCGCCGGGCCAACAGCCGGATTTCGGGCCCATGTACGTGGCGCGTGCCCATCTCCTGGAGGCGACCCGGGGGACGGATCCCGAAGCTGACCTCCGGCGGGCCGTTGAATTGGCGCCGGAGAGCCGGATTCTTCACATCCACCTGATTCGGCACTATCAGGATCGGGGTGAGTGGGATGGGGCGTTGGCAATCCTGGCCATTGCCCGAGCCCGCTTCCCGGACGACTTCAACCTGGACCTCCTCCAGGCCCGAACCCTGATGAACGTGGGCCGGACGCTGGAGGCGACAAGAATCCTCTCCGCCACCCACGTCCTTCCATCCGAAAACGCCCGGGAAAGCCATCGCCTCTACGAACAGGCCCATACCCTGGTGGCGCTGGACGCCATGGAAGCGGGTGACTTCCCCACGGCTCTGGAGCACCTGACGGCCGCCCTGGAGTGGCCCGAGTCTTTGGGACAGGGCCGGCCGTATGAGCCGGAGGAGAGGATGGTCCGGTTCCTATTGGGGTTGACGTATGAGGGATTGGGCAGTGTGGGCCCAGCCCTGGAGTCTTTCCGGGCCGTGGTGGACGGCACGAGAGACATGGGACAACTGACCACCGCAGTCGAGTGGAGAGGGCCGGCCAACCGGTTGGATCTGCTTGCGATTCCGGCCCTCCTGGCTCTTGGGGGTTTCGAAGAGCTGGACCGGATGGGCTGGGGCTCCATGGAGCCCGACGAGCTTGCACTCCGATTGGAAACGGAGCTCCCGCACCTTTTCAACGGTCTGGATGGGCAGATACTGATGCGGTCGATTCGGTTGACGCATAAGGAAAGAAGGACCACCCAAAGATGACCATCCCACTCGAGCGGTCCCAACCCCGGCGTTCCATCCTGCTCCTGACCCTCATCGCCCTGGCCGGCATCCTTCCCATGGGCTGCTCCGAAGCAGGGGATGAAACCGGCGACCTCTACCGCGCCCCAGTCATCTCCAACGTCGTGGACGGGGTGATCTGGGGAACCGGAAACTGGGAGCCTCACCTGGCCGCTGGGGATGAGGGTGTGTCCTGGGGGAACCACCGGGCGGTGTTGTTGGTGGAGGCGGCAGACCTCGCCTCTCGGGAAGCTCCCGGCCAAAACCCTGACGCCGTTCGGGTCACCATTCCCTGGCGCCGCAGGGACGCAGACCCAGCCTCCAAGGGCGTCATCGTGGTGGATGCCGCTACCGGAGAAGTGGTCCGGAACGCTCTGGCTACCCGCATCGAAAACGCGTCGGGTGACGTCGTTTTTCAATCAAACCCCGGCTCGGACGAATACCACGTGTACTACCTGCCTTGGCAGTCCTCGGGCGGATACTACCCCACCATCACCTACCCCACGCCCGCGCAACTGGAGGCGGGTCGCGAATCAGTCGGAATGGCAACGGGCCAAGCCGACAGCCCCTCCCGGGCCCAGCAGGCCGGCCAATCGAGTTTCTCCTGGGTGGACCTGGTTCCGAACCCGGATCCAGTATGGGAGGCCTCGGTGCGTGTTTCGGCACCCATCGACTTCCCCCGGGCCCGGACCACCCACATCCAATCGGTAGACGACTTCCACTCCTTCTTCCCCATGGAGGTCATCGCGACGCCGGAGGAGGCGGAGACCTTTTGGGCCGATGCCCTTCGTGCGGGAAACTCCCGGGAGTCCGGCACGGTAGACGCCTTTGCCGAGGGCTGGACCGTGGTCCCAGAGCACCGGGACTACCCTATCCGAATGCGGCACTTTCTGCCACGGCACTGGGTGGAGCAGGGTGCAACTTCGCGAATGCAGACCATTAACGGCGTTTCCGCGGAACGTCGGAGGGGGGTGTAGGAGAGGGAATCGACGACCCGGTCCTTGCCGCGTTCACCAGCCAGGTCCTCCGCGACGAGGCCTTCACCTTCCAACTGGCCGTGGTGTCGGGGCGTGCGCCAGTACACGACATCCAGGTCACCTTCGATGGATTCCCCGACTCCTGGACGGAATCCCTGACCTGCTTCAACTGCCAGGGTATCGACGAGAAGGGTCAGTCCTTCACGAAAGCCATCAACGTTGCACCTGCGCCCGGCTCCGCGGAAACGGTTCAGCCACTTTGGATCGGGGTCCGGATCCCGGAGGATCAACGGCCGGGGAGAGTCGAGGGCACCGCTACCGTCACCTCCTCCAATGCCGGCAGCAAGACCATTCACGTTTCCCTGGAGGTTCAGGAAGGCAAAGCCATCAACGGCGGCGCTGACGAACCCGACCTCCAGACCCGCCTCGCCTGGTTCAACTCCACCGTGGGCACCGACCCTGACTTCATCATCGAACCGTTCGAGCCTGTCACAGCGGAGAATTCATCCGGAGGCGCCGGCCACGCTCTTTCCATCCTGGGCCGACGCATCGAACTCGGCCCAACCGGCTTGCCGGAGCAGATCTTCTCCTACTTCACCCCGGAGCTCACTTACTTCGCAGACGAGCCGGAGCCCATCCTGGCCCAGCCTCTGGGCCTGGTCGTCAAGACAACCGGCCACGAGGCTGCGCCCATCCAATCCGGCGCCCCACAGCCGGAGCTTTTCGAGTCTGTCCTCTTCGAAGCGGCCCCCTTCGACCTCAGGCTGGAGGCCAGGGGCCGGGCCCGATGGACCGCTGAAAGCAGCTCGGACCGCTTCCGGATGACGGTGGACGGAACCCTGGAATACGACGGGATGCTGGACTACCGCATCTCCCTGGTGGCCCTCGACGACGTGGCCGTGGCTGACATCAATCTCCCCGTGTCCTTGGTGCCGGATGCCGCAGAGTACATGCTGGGGTTGGGCCGGAAGGGCGGGAAACGCCCGGCTTCGGTGGACTGGAAGTGGGCCGTTGAAAACCACCAGGAAGGGGTATGGCTGGGGGGCATCCACAAGGGACTCCAGTTCGTGCTTCGGGATGACAACTACGTCCGTCCCCTGAACACGAACTTCTATCAGAACCAGCCCCTCAACCTGCCGCCATCCTGGTATAACGGGGGCCAGGGGGGAATCCGGATCGTGGAAGAGCGTATTTCGACTGGAACCGACGCGGACGCGACTGTGCCCGCCTCCGTCACCGCCTACAACTACTC
>JBDRDQ010000472.1:0-2549 GCA_043820695.1 Gemmatimonadota bacterium
GATCTGATCATCACCGACGTCCGGATGCAGGGGATGAGCGGGATCGATCTTCTCAGGCGGCTCCGGGACTCGGATGAAGATGTCGACGTCCTGGTCATCACCGCCTTCGAGGACATGGAGACGGCCATCGCCGCAATGAGGGCCGGTGCATATGACTACCTGGTGAAACCCCTGGATTTGGATCAGGTCGAGCTCCTCGTGGAACGTTGCCTCAAGGACCGCTCTCTCCGCCGCAGGGTCCGTCACCTCTCCTCGGTGGCATCCAGCGAACATTCCGTGGATAGCCTCATCGGCCGGGACCCCCAGATGATCGCCATATATAAGCTCATCGGGGTCCTGGCCGAGAACCGGACCACCGTCCTGGTGACGGGCGAGACCGGCACGGGAAAAGAGCGCGTGGCCCGGGCCATCCACTTCAACTCTCCAGCGGCGGCAGAGCCCTTCATGGCCGTAAACTGCACGGCCCTCACCGTGACGCTCCTGGAGTCGGAGCTCTTCGGGCACGTGAGGGGAGCTTTCACCGGAGCCGTCCAGAGCCGGAAGGGGTTTTTCGAGCTGGCCGGATCGGGAACCGTCTTCCTGGATGAGATCGGCGGCACGAAAGGTGAATTTCAGGCGAAGCTCTTGAGGATCCTGGAGGATCGGGAGTTCTACCCCGTGGGCGGAGAACGTCCGCGGAGAACCGAGGCTCGGGTCATCGCCGCGTCCCAGCGCACCTTGGAAGAACTGGTGACCGCAGGAACGTTCAGAGAAGACCTTCTCTTTCGCCTGAAAGTGGTGGAGATTCGCCTCCCACCGCTCAGGGAGCGCCGGGGTGACGTCCCCCTCCTCGCCCGGCACTTCCTCGCCAGAGTCGCCGACGAGCTCCATCGGGAGCCTATGGAGATCTCAGGCGAGGCTCTCCAGAGGCTGAACTCCTATGATTGGCCCGGGAACGTGAGAGAGTTGGAGCATGCCCTCACAAGAGCGGTGGTTCTGGCCCGAGGCCCTGTCATAGGGAAGGAGCAGCTGGCCCTCGATGGAGGAGGATCGACGGGGAGGGCGAGAGAGGGTGCCGATCCTCTGCCTCGAACCATGGCGGAAGCTGAAGCAGCCCACGTCCAGCGGATTCTGGACGAGACCGGCGGAAACAGGCGGAAGGCCGCCCGAATCCTGGAGGTCTCCCGGGCCCGGTTGGAACGGATGATCGAGCGGCACGGGCTGACGGTTTGAGGAGCGGGATGGTGGTGAATCGACGCCAGCCTGGCCTCGAAACGAGGCCATTCGGGTGGGGTGAGAGAAAGGGTTAAGGGAGTCTCGAATCTGGAAGTCGTTGGCACCTCTTGTTTTCTCTCGCTCCGAATGACCTGGCACCATGTGTGTATGACTCCATGCCCAGAGGGCGGGCCGCGAATCGCGCACCTGCTCAGCATATGAGGACACACATGACCACGGAGGTCCTTATGTTCAACCGCCTCAGCACCCAGTTTCCCTTGGCCGTATCTGCCTACGTTGGGATCCTCCTCGCTGGCGGTCCGGCTCCGGCCTGGGCGCAAGGAACCACCCAGGAGGACATCCCCCGGATCCAGGTGAGCTACACGCAGGTCCTTTCGACCGATTCTCTGGACGCTGTCCTGGCGGCTCTTTCCCCGGACGGCCGGTGGATTGTCTTCACAGGGAGCCCGGGGATAGAGGAGAGCAGCATATGGATGGTATCCGCCGACGGAGGAGAACCCTTTCCTATCACCTCGGGCCCTGAGTACGGCGACGGCCCCGTCTGGTTTCCTGGAGGCGACCGGATCGCTTATCGGTCCGGGGATCATATCGCGAGCCTGGCGATAGACCCGTCCACCGGCCGACCGGCCGGGGATCCGCAGAGGGTAACGCTGGAGGGTAGCAATGCGTACTTCGACATCTCACCTGACGGGAAGTGGATCGCCTACACCCCCCGGGGCGAGAATGGGAACCGGGTGATTCGGGTCGTGCCCTCCAACGGTGGAATCGCCCGGACCGTTGCGGAAGCGAAAACGACCCGACCGGCATGGGCGCCAGACGGGAAGAGCATCTATTACGTGACCTCCCGGATCGATTCCCCCGAGCAAACCCTCATGAGGGTTCGGATGCAGGAGGGCGTCAGGGCCGAGGGCGCCATCCCGGAAGAGGTGTTCACCTACATGGGGTACATCGGGACCAGCACCTATCCCGGTACTGGGTTTGTGTTCCTCGGGGGACGTGGGAATCCGGACGAGCCTCTCATGGTGATTGCGACGCTCGAGGGCCGGCAGTTGGGCCTGGTGGAGCTGGAGAAGGGCATGTTTCCCAGGAGCCTGACCAGCGACGGCCGGATGCTTCTTGCGGAACGCCGGGGGGAGCGAGCGTCGCCCCTCCGTGTCGCTCCCGTGGCGGGAGGTTCCCCTCGAACCCTTCAACAGACCGATTCGAGGGCTCTGGCCTGGACCCCGGATGGAGAGCGGGTGCTTGTGGAAACAGCTCTGGACGGGAAGGAGCGCCTCTTCCTGGCAGCTGTTTCGGCGGGGGGCATGACGGAGGTCCGCCTTCCGGAGCAACGG
>JBDRDQ010000473.1:0-13730 GCA_043820695.1 Gemmatimonadota bacterium
GTCACCATCTCGGCCCCGGTAGCACGGATGGCCTTCACCATAGTCGGGTTGTCTTTGTATTTACCCGTCCCCACGATCAAGCGGGAGGAAAACTCCCGGCCGGCAATTTGAAAAGGCGTATCCATCACTTCAACTCCATCCCCGGTCTTTGGGTCGATTCGACTCTATCCGCCACCTACGAAGTGGACCAGCTCCAAGGTGTCCTTCTCCACGACGTACCTCTCCCCGTATCCTTCCCTGTCCAGTATCTCCCGATTCAATTCCACCACCACGAGGGCGGGATTGAGATCCAACCATTCGAGGAGGCCCCACACCGAAAGGCCGTGCGGGATCTCTCGGTCGTCACCGTTGATCCGGACCTCAATGGTACCTGTCTCGGTCATGTCCCGCTCCCTTTCTCCAGCTCTTCCAAATACACCCGAGTAGCGGCTGTTGGATCCCCAGCATCCCAAATGCCGCCTCGGACCGCCACCCCATGAGCGCCGGCTGCCAGGACCTCCGCTACTCGATCCGGCGTCATTCCCCCAATGGCCACAAGCGGAACCGTGGATATCCCGCGAATCTCACGGATCCGTGCTACCCCACCGGGAACCCCGCCGGCCCCCCCCCCGGGAACCCCCTCGGGTATCCCCTCGGGGTGAGAAAAAGAGGGATAAATGGTTCCGGCCAGGAGGAAGTCCACGATCCCCGTCAGCCCCTCCCCGGCTTCCGTCAGCCCGTGGACGGAAAGGCCGAGGAGCCGATGGGGACCTAGAATTCGCCTCGCCACCCCCGGAGGAAGAGAGCGCTGCCCCAGGTGGGCTCCCGAAAGATCGAGGGCCAGGGCCAGATCCACACGGTCATTGGCCAACAACCGGCAACCGTGGGCCTCGGCCGGACCTTTGAGCACACGGGCCAAGGAGTGGAGAACCTTCCCGCTGGTCCGGGGGCCCCGCAGGTGAAAGACCACACCTTCACCACCTGCCTCAAGGACCCCCATTGCCTTGAAGACGAACCCTTCCCTGGTCAGGATTTCGTCATCGGTAATGACATGGAGGGTGGGGATCACTCGAAACGGATTCCGTCGGAAAGGCGATGCCCCTGCAGCCAGGCCCCAACCGGCATCCGCTTTTTCCCCGAGCTTTGGATCTCCCCAACCCGGAGGGCCCCAGAGCCGCAGGCCACCAGAAGCCCAACGGCCGGATCGACCTCGAGAACGGTCCCCGGGGGCGCTCCATGGGTGAACCGGGGTTCCGGGGCCGGGCAGAAAAGCTTGACGGTATCAGGGCCAAGAACGGACCAGGCGCCGGGCACCGCATCGAGCCCACGGAGATGCCACCCAAGCTCCACGGCCGGTCGAGCCCAATCCACCCGTGCGATTTCCCGGTTCACCTTGGGAGCGAACGTGGCCCGGGAGTGGTCCTGTTCAGCCTCTTCAGCCGCGTCCTCAGCCAAAAGCGCCAAGACTTCGATGAGGGCCTGAGCGCCCACCTCCGAGAGACGGGTGCTCAGCTCGGTGGCGGTTTCGGAGGACCCGATCCCTTCCTGGGTTTGGAAAAGCACGGGCCCCGCGTCCATCGCCGTCACCATCCTCATGATGGACACCCCGGTCATCTGGTGACCCCGCAGGATCGCCCAGTTCACCGGAGCGGCCCCTCGAAGTCTCGGAAGAAGTGAGGCGTGGAGGTTGATGGACCCGCCGGCCGGCGCCGCAAGGACTTCAGGCTCCAGGATGTGGCCATAGGCCACCACCACCGAAAGGTCCGGCTTCAAACCGCGGATTTGGCGGAGGAAATCTTCTCCCCTTGGCTTCTCCGGGGCGAGGACGAAGATGCCCTCTTCCTCAGCGACCTCCTTCACCGGAGAGGGTGTGAGCTTTCGTCCCCTTCCCGAGGGGCGATCCGGTTGCGTGACGACCCCCACAACATCGTGCCCCTCCTCACTCAAGGCTCTAAGGGAGGGAAGAGCAAACAAGGGCGTTCCCCAAAAGAGAATCCTCAGGACGCCTCCTCCTCCAGGCTTTTATGCCATTTCTTCAGGAACATTCGGCGTTTCAGTGGGCTCACCCGATCGATGAAGAGTATTCCGTCCAAATGGTCGATTTCGTGCTGGAGGGCCCGGGAGAGGAGCCCCGAGACTTCCATTGTCACCGGCACTCCGTCCGGATCCAACCCCTCCACCGTGACGGTCGAGGGGCGCTCCACCACCTCCTCCATGCCAGGTATGCTCAGACACCCCTCCGGGGCCCTGTCTCTTTTTTTACTGGACTCCAAAACCCTGGGATTTACGAGGGCCACGGCCCCCGCACCCTCCTCATCGGCCTGGCCAAGATCCACCACGATCACCCTCCTGGATACCCCGACCTGGGGGGCGGCAAGGCCGATGCCCTCTGCATGGTACATGGTCTCGAGCATGTCCTTGACAAGGATCTTCACCTCGTCATCAACGTCCCCCACCCCTTGGGCCGGTACTCGGAGGAACGGGTCCCCAAGAATCTTGATCTCCCGGATGGCCATACGCCTTTCCCGATTCCTGGACGTCGTCGTTATTCGGGACTCTGGTTGGAAAGGACCTGAGCGATTCGGCCACGCTGGACCACCAGCCGGGTGTTCTCCCCGGTCTTGATGGTGAGTCGATCGTCCTGGGTGTGGACCACCGTTCCGATGATCCCACCGTTGGTGACGACCTCGTCACCTTTCTTCAACTGCTCGATCATCACGCGATGGCGTTGCTGCTCCTTCCGTTGGGGCCGAATGAGGAGGAAATAGAAGATGACCCCGATGGCCACCATCTGCAGAAGGAAAATCATCGAGCTGCTGCCCCCTTCTCGGGGTGCCGCCAGAACTGCCAACATGGCTTCGCTCACTGCCCACTCCTGGTGTGAATACGCGTTAGTCCTTGAACCACCTAAACCTAATAAGACCGATGGCCCGAGCCAGGGGCCCCTTGTAGCCTGCGCCCAATAGAAGCGAGGAGCACCCCCTTACCCGGGCAGGGTCCCACTCTCCTCGTAGCGGGCCAACCAATCCTGGCTCCAAGCCCCGAAGGTGCCTTCCAGAATCCGGGCCCTCGCCTGTTCGGCGAGAGACACCAGGAACCGGAGGTTGTGAATGGTGAGCAAACGGTGGCCCAACCACTCGTTCGCCACCGCCAGATGCCTCAGGTAGGCTCGGTCGAACCGCTGGCAGGTATAACAATCACAGGCCGGGTCCACGGGTTGGGTGTCACGCTTGAAGCGGGCGGCCTTCAGGTTCACCTGGCCCTCGGCCTCGCTCCAGGCCGTTCCGTGCCGTGCATTTCGGGTGGGGGCTACGCAATCGAAGAGATCACATCCCCGGGCCACCGCCCTCAACAGGTCATCGGGGTAACCCACTCCCATGAGGTATCGGGGCGCATCGGTCGGGAGTGCGGCGTCCATGACCTCCAGAGTCCTCCACATGTCCTCTTTTGCTTCCCCCACGCTCAAGCCGCCGATGGCGAGGCCCCTCCAATCGCCCACCGCCAAAACGTCCCGGGCCTGTTGAAGTCTGAGATCGTCGAAAACGTTCCCTTGGAGAACGGGAAAAAGAGCCTGGTCAGGGGTCGAGGCCTCCTCTTCGAGCTTGAGAAAGCTCTCACGACACCGCCGAAGCCAGAGAAGCGTTCGCTGATTGGCGTCTTCCACGGTCTTCCTGTCGGCTCCACCGGATGGGCACTCGTCGAAAGCCATGATCACGTCGGCGCCCAAAGCCCTCTGGATCTCCACGACCCTTTCGGGCGTGAAGAGGTGCCGGGACCCATCGATATGGCTCTGGAACTCCACTCCTTCGTCTCGAATCTTGTTGATACGAGCCAACGAAAAGACTTGAAACCCGCCGGAGTCCGTAAGGATAGGCCCATTCCAACGCATGAACTCGTGGAGACCTCCGAGATCCCTAATCAGCTCGTGGCCCGGCCGCAGGAAGAGATGGTAGGTGTTGGCCAGAATCATGGAGGCCCCCAGAGCCTCCACCTCGTCCGGGGTCAGGGTTTTTACGGTGGCCTGGGTACCCACCGGCATGAAGGCTGGGCTGTGGACGGGCCCGTGGGGGGTCTGGAAGGTCCCGGCGCGAGCCTGGCCCTCGGTCCCCAAAAGGCGGAAAGAAAAGGCGTCAACGGACAAAAGCCTGTCCCTGGTTACAGGATCACCATGGCATCGCCATAGGAGTAGAACCGGTATCCCTCTTGAATCGCCGCATCATAGGCCTCCCGCACACGATGATACCCGGCGAAGGCACTCACCAGCATGAGAAGGGTCGAGCGTGGGAGGTGGAAGTTCGTGACAAGGCGATCCACCACCTGGAACCGGTATGGGGGGCGAATGAACAACCGCGTCCGCCCGCCGCCGGGTCGAACCCGGCCATCCTCTCCCACGCAGCTCTCCAAGGTGCGAACCACTGTAGTCCCTACAGCCCAGACCTTTCCACCCACCGTCCGGCATCGGTTCACCGCCTCTGCTGTTCCGGAAGGGATCTGATAAAGCTCCGAGTGCATGGTATGATCCGCCGGATCCTCCACGTCAACGGGTCGGAAGGTCCCCACACCCACGTGGAGGGTAACCTTGGCGACCTCCACACCCCTGAGGGCGACTTCGTTGAGGAGCGCGTCGGTGAAGTGGAGGCCCGCGGTCGGGGCTGCGACGGATCCCGGCTCCCGGGCATAAACGGTTTGGTACCGTTCTCGATCGAGTTCCTCGTCCTCCCTATCGATGTAGGGGGGCAAGGGCATGTGGCCAAACCGACGGAGAGCCTCTTCCCCCGACAATTCCGTCAACAGGCGGACGAGTCGCCCCCCATCGGGGGTCGCGTCGAGGATCTCCACCGTCAGACCGGAAGAGATCTCGACCCTTCGGCCCGGCTTGAGCTTCCCGCCCGGTCGGACCAGAGCCTCCCAGACCTTGTCCCCGCCTTGGCCAGCGCCAGCCGCGTCCCCGCCTTGGCCTGCGCCAGACGCATCCTTTGGGAGAGAGGCCGGCCGAAGCAGGAGGATCTCAGCCGGTGCTCCAGTAGGTTTCTTCCCCAGGAGCCGAACCGGGAGGACCCGGCTTTCGTTTACGACAAGGACATCACCCGCTGAGATGAGGGCCGTGAGGTCGGTGAAGTGAAGGTGTTGAAGGGATGAATCGCGCCGATCCACTACCAGAAGACGGCTCCCGTCCCTCTGAGCAGCCGGATACCGGGCCACCCGGCCGGGTGGGAGGACATAGTCATAATCAGAGACACGGGACCCGGCGATCCGCGGTTCGGACGGCTGTTTCACTTCTCGAAGAGGGAGGACTGGGAGTCAGTGCCGGAATCAGAGCGGCTGTAGCCGAAACGGCGGAAGGCCCTCGGGGTCGCTTCCCGACCCCTGGAGGTCCGCATCAGGAATCCCTCCTGAATGAGGAAGGGTTCGTACACTTCCTCCAATGTGGAGGTGTCTTCTCCCAAGGCCACGGCCAGGGAGTTCAGTCCCACCGGCCCACCCTCGAACTTCTCGATGATGGTCTTGAGAATCCGCGCGTCCATCTCGTCCAGGCCGTACTCGTCCACGTCCAGGAGGGTCAGGGCCGCTTCGGCGACCTCCCGGTCGATGACTCCAGCGGCCCGGACCTGAGCAAAGTCCCTCACGCGCCTCAACAGGCGGTTGGCGACACGAGGGGTACCTCTAGCACGCTGAGCCAGCTCGGCTGCGCCATCTGCGGTGGTTTCCACTCCCAGGA
This sequence comes from Gemmatimonadota bacterium, assembly GCA_043820695.1. Lineage (GTDB taxonomy): Bacteria > Gemmatimonadota > Gemmatimonadetes > Longimicrobiales > Gaopeijiaceae > JABDNZ01. Next base: position 5,699 of record JBDRDQ010000473.1, read on the forward strand.
TCTCCGCGCTACGGCGAATGATGACCGCCAGATCTTGAGGTGGGTAGAAGTTGAGGCGCTGGACGATCCCGAACCGTGCCCGCATCGGTGCCGTCAACAGACCGAATCGAGTGGTGGCGCCCACCAGGGTGAACCGCTCGATATTCATGGTCATGGTTTGGGCTTTGGGGCCGTCGGAGAGGCGAATCTCGATTCGGTAGTCCTCCATGGCCGGATAGAGGAACTCCTCGATGATCGGCCGCAACCTGTGGATTTCATCGATGAAGAGGACATCTCCTTCTCGTTGAGTGGTGAGGATCCCTACCAGGTCAGCCGGTTTCTCGAGTACCGGCCCGGAGGTGGTCTTGAGGTTCACCCCCATCTCCCGGGCCAGAAGGGCCGCCAGCGTGGTTTTTCCAAGGCCCGGAGGGCCGTGGAAGAGGAGGTGGTCCAAGGGGTCCCGCCTCTGCCGGGCCGCCTGAATGGCGATGGAGAGGGCTTCCTTCACCTTCTCCTGGCCAATGAACTCCGCCAGCCGTTGGGGCCTGAGGGAGAGCTCCGTGGGAGCATCCTCCCGGAGTTCTTCAGGCGTCGTGATCTCGTGTTGTCGGGTCATAAATCTCGCTACGAAAGACCGGATGGCGCTCTCAAGGAAGAAAGTAGGCGCCCTGAAGCCCCGCACAAAGGGTGGTGAGTCGAAGCGGGCCACCGCCCGGGATGAGGACCTTCCCGCGTTTGGTGCTCAGGCCTACCCCCGTCGGAGTCCCTAGATGACCGAGAATAGAAACGCGCAGAGGAAGCCGACGATAGTGGAGAGCCCGACCTCCGCGCCTCCATGTTCATACGCTTCCGGCATCATGACAGACGAGACCATTGCGAGGATTCCGCCTCCGGCTACCGCCTCCACGAGGGTGATGACGGTTGGAGGAGCACCCAGAAGGAAGATGTTTCCCAACGCCGCCGCGACCACTCCAGCCACGACAAGCGAACCCCAAAGCCCGAAGATCTTCTTGCTCGAGAACCCAGCATCATGCATGCCCATCGAGCTCGCTATCGCTTCAGGCAGATTGGACAGGAAGACTGCGGCGAGAAAGGTGAATTGATAGGTTGAAAGAGAGAAAAAGCCCGATCCGATGACGATCGACTCTGGTATTCCGTCGAGCATCGCCCCCAGGAAGATCGCGAGGGGTGCGCCGGCGGAGGCATGCTTTGCCATGAGCCGGACCTCTTCGTTGCGGCTGAGTCGTTGGATATTCGCGACCGCAACTTCCTGCCATTGTTTGACATCTTCCGTACCGCTGAATGACCTCACATTGTCCGATAATCGTTGCACATTCAGTCGTTCGATCGCCATCCGAATCGTGGGAGATCTGTCGATGAGCTCCTCGAAATGTTCTCCAGCGATCTTCAGCAGAGACACGTCCGTTGCGGCGCTCACCGTGGCGGTCCGGGGTTCTCCTGTCAGCAAAGCCATCTCACCGAAGGATGCTCCATCCTCCAAGACCGCAAGCTGAAGTCTCGTCCCCCCAGTGTCGTTGACCGAGACCTCGACCTTTCCGCTGTCAATGAAATAGAGTGCGTCGCCTGCGTCCCCCTGTTCGAAGATCACCGAACCGGCCGAAACGGTTATCGGCTGAACACACACCAGCACATCCTCCATATCCTCGGGAGGGAGCGAACGGACAAGGTCGATTCGCGACAACTTTTGGAGGATTGCGGCGGACTCTTCTCTCTTTTTGTTCAGGAGGTAGAGCTTTGCCATCGCTGGATGTCGCAGCGCACCTCCCCATTTGTCGATAAACCTGTTGCCCAAGTAGTAGATCGTTCCGCCGGAGGCGAATCCCCCTGCTACCCATACCCAGCTGAGAAAGCCTGAAAAACCTGCACCATGAATCAGCCGCTCGGCTCCTTCCTGAGCGAGTTGGAGTGCGAGCGCCTGGATGAGCGCACCGGTCCCGAACGCCATGATCATCGCTTGGACTTTCTGGGACGGGCGCGCGTACAAGCCGATGATCGCCCCCAGCATCAACGAAACCATGGCAGCAAAGGCAAGGGTCGCTGCCAAACTCACGCGGACGATATCGATGGATTCAGGTATCATTCAACGACGGGCCCACTGGGTCATTTTCCTGAGAGGGCCTTTCTGATCAGCTCTTCCGTGGATAGGTCTCCCCCCTCCTTGAGGGCCCTCCGGACAGCGGCATCGGCATTGGAGAAGCTGTATCCCAGGGCGACGAGGGCGGTTACGGCACCCTGGGCTCCCAAAGGTGGTCCTGGAACCCCATCAGAGCCAACCACCAGATCCTGGACCTTATCCGATAGCTCAAGGACGAGGCGTTCGGCCTTCTTCTTCCCAACCCCGCTCACCTGTGTAAGGGCCCCCAGATCCTTCTCGGCCAGCGCTTGCGCCAGCCGACGTGCCGGAAAGGTCGAAAGCATGGACAGGGCCAAACGGGCCCCGACCCCCGAAGCTGTAAGTAGACGCTTGAACAACTCACGCTCATGAATTTCAAGGAACCCATAGAGGGAAACCGAGTCCTCCCGAGTCACCTGAACGGTTCTCAGTTCTACCGCTTCACCCAGAGCGGGAAGGCGTTCGTCCACGGTAAGGGGGACATCGACTTCGTAGACGACCCCTCCTGAGGTCTCGATCTCCACGGTAGAGAAGTCCCGGGAGAGAAGAATGCCTCGTAGGCGGCTTATCATGAGATCACCTGCCTGGGCCGCCGGACACGAAACAATGACAGAGGGCCGTTGCCACCCCGTCTGCCGCATCCGCTGGAGTAGGAGGGCTTTTCAACCGAAGGTGCTGCTGAACCATAAATCCGACCTGGTCTTTGGTGGCGCCCCCATTTCCCACGACCGCCTTTTTTATTCCCCTGGGGGAGTACTCAGCGATGGGTAACCCCTGAAGGGACGCCGCCAGAAGTATGGCGCCCCGGGCATGGCCGAGAGTGAGGGCGCTCCGAACGTTTTTTCCCTGAAAGACGTCCTCCACGGCGACCACGGATGGCTTGAACCGGTCGATCACCTCACGTATCCCTATGAAGATCTCACGGATTCTGTCGGGGAGGGGTTCACCCGGGGAGGTTCGAATCACCCCACACTCCAGGAGGGATACCTTTCCGTCATTCCCCTGGGAAACAACCCCATACCCCGTAACGGCCGTGCCGGGATCGATACCCAGAACGATCTTCACGCCCTTACTCCGCCTCCGCCAGGGCCGCCTCATCGATATCGGCGTTCGTGTGGACCTTTTGCACGTCATCGTTCTCATCCAGGGCGTCCAGGATCTTCAGGAGCTGCTGGGCGTCCTTCCCCGCCACCGCCACCTCGTTTTTGGCAATGAAGGTCAGTTCCGCCTGGGACGAGTCCACCCCAGCCCCTCTCATCCCATCCTGCACGTCCTGGAAAGCCGTCGGGCCGGTGGTCACGATGAACTCGTCACCCTCCTTGGTCACATCCTCGGCCCCAGCCTCGATGGCAGCCTCGAAGACGGCCTCCTCGTGGTACAGGGTTGCGTCCACGTATACTTGCCCCTTCCGATCGAACTGCCATGCCACGGACCCGCTGGTCCCCAGATTTCCGCCATGTCTGTCCAGAATGTGTCGGACGTCAGCCACCGTACGCTTGGCATTGTCCGTTAGGGTTTCGATGAGAAGAGCCACACCCCCGGGCCCGTACCCCTCGTAGGTCACCTCTTCATAGCTGACCCCCTCGAGCTCACCCGTTCCCCGCTTGACCGCCCGTTCGATGTTGTCCGCGGGCATGTTGGCGGCTTTCGCCGTGTCGATGGCCAAACGGAGCCGAGGATTGAAATTGGGATCCCCGCCCCCATGTCGGGCCGCCACGGTGATTTCCCGGATGAGCTTGGTGAACGCCTGGCCCCGGCGAGCATCCGTAACCGCCTTCTTACGCTTGATTGAAGCCCACTTACTGTGTCCGGACACGAAGATCTCCAATCCTCTCCACGGGTCTCCACCCTTCCGGTGGAGACCGACCCTTCAAGTTCGTCTTTCGGGTCAATGATACGAAAGACCGCCGCCGGAGGTGAGCCCGGCGGCGGCCTGAGCCCGCCGGGCAATCCCGACGGCATCGACGTCCAAGACGTCGGTTTAGCCGTCGTCCTTTTTTGCCTCGGCAATGATCATCTTCGCCTGGTCGGCCGGAACCGGCTCGTAGCCCACAAACTCCCGGGTATGGTGGGCCCGCCCCTGGGTCATGGACCGAAGGGCGGCGGCGTACTTGTAGAGCTCCGATTCCGGGACCCGGGCTTGGATGGTGGTACGTCCCCCGTCCGAGCCCATCCCCATGATCTTCCCACGACGGGAGGTGATGTCCCCCGTGATGTCCCCCATGAACTCGTCGGGCGTCGTTACGGAAACCTCGATGACGGGTTCCAGAATGGTAGGTCCGGCTTTCTGAGCCACGGTCCTGAAGCCGGCCGAGCCGGCCAACTTGAAAGCGATGTCGGACGAGTCCACGGCGTGGTACGAACCGTCGAAACACTCGGCGCAGAAGTCCACCACCTGAAAGCCGGCCAAGATTCCTTTCAGGGAGGCTTCCTGGATTCCCCTGTCCACAGACGGCACGTATTTCGTCGGAATGGAGCCTCCCTTGATGGTGCTGACGAATTCGTACCCCCCACCTCGAGGCAGGGGCTTGAGGCGGATGTAACAATCCCCGAACTGTCCCCGGCCACCGGACTGCTTCTTGTGCCGTCCATGACCCTCAGCCGTCTTCGTGATGGTCTCACGGTAAGCGATCTTGGGAGCCTCGGTCTCGATGGACACACCGTATTTCCGTTTCATCCGCTCGAACTGGACGTTGAGGTGCAACTCTCCCAGGCCACGACAGATGGTCTGGCCCAACTCGGCGTTGAACTGGTGGGTGAAGGTAGGCTCCTCTTCGTGAATCTTGGAGAGAACCTCCCCGAGCTTGTCCTCGTCGGACCGGCTCACTCCACGGATAGCAACGGAAATGTCGGGTTTGGGAAAGGGGATGCCCTCCACGACCAGGGGGCGGTCGGGCGAAGACAGCGTGTCGTTGGTGTGGGAATCCTTCAACCTGGCCACGACGCCGATGTCCCCGGCATGGAGCCGGGGGACCTCCAGTCGCTCCTTCCCCATGGGAATACTGAGGTGGTTCATCTTCTCGAAGGCGTCCCTGGAAGCGTTCTTCAGCTCCGCCCCGTTTTCCACCGTACCACTCAGGACCCTGAAGAAGGAAAGCTCTCCCACGTGAGGCTCGGTGGCGGTCTTGAAAATCAGCGCCGCCGTCGGCCCTGCATCCTCCGCTACCAACGTCACCTCTTGATCCAGCCCCGGCCGGGTCGCCTTCTCGCCAGGCATCTCTCCCGGATGGGGAAAGAGCTCCACAATCTTGGTGAGAAGAACCTTCATTCCGTAGCTCTTTTTGGCGGAGCCACAGAAGAGGGGAATGATCTCGCCACGGGCCATTCCCCGGGCCATGGCTTCGATGGCTTCCTCCTTGGAAATGGTCTCCCCTTCCAGGTAACGCTCCAGGAGACCCTCGTCGGCGGTGGCCACCGTTTCAATAAACTCTGTCTCCATCTTCTCGAACTTCCCCCTCAACTCCTCGGGGATATCCGCTTCCTCGTACTCCCCGGTGAGCGTCCCAGCCTTATAGATATGGGCCCGCTCGCTGAACAGGTTGATGATGCCCCTGAACCCGTCCCCCTGCCCGATGGGCACCTCAACCGGAAGGAGGTTGGGCGCCAGGCGATTTTTGATGTCCAGGAAGACCTTGTCGAAATCAGCGTGTTCTTTGTCCATCATGGACACGAAGAACATCCTCGGGATTCTCCTGTCTTCGCAGTACTTCCAGACGACTTCCGTTCCCACCTCCACTCCGGACGTGGCGCCGACCACGATGAGAGCGCCGTCGGCCACCCGGACAGCCGCCAGGGCATCCCCGGTGAAGTCCAGGAATCCCGGGGTATCCAGAAAGTTGATCTTGGTACCCATGTACTCGGCGTGCGCCGGAGTCACCTGCATGGAGATGCCGTGGTCGAACTCCTCAGGCGTGGTCATGGTGAGGGCATGCCCCTCCTCGACGTTCCCTTTCCTGCGGGAGGTGCCCGCAGAAAAACAGAGGGCATCCACAACCGTGGTCTTCCCCGATCCGCCATGACCCAAAACCGCCACGTTTCGGATCTGCTCAGTCCTGTATTCTTTACCCGACGCCGCCATGCTGCCTCCTGAACGGGATCACAATCCGGTTACCAAAACGGGACCGGATTCTAGAGAGGGGGGGAGAAGGGGTCAAGGACGCAGGAAGGGGTGCCGCCCCCAAAGGGTGGCACCCCGCCCTGCCGCTAGTTCCTTCCCACCAGAGCTCCGGTCGTCAGCTCCTCCACGATCCGGTCAGCCTCATAGATATCTTCAAGGGCTTCCAGAATGCCCCGCACGTCTACGGCCACCGATCGATTCTCCTCCGGAAGGTAAATGTAGTCCCCAGGGAGACTCTCGATATTCCCATCGAAGATCAACCCCACGACCCGGAGGTTCCGATCGATGACGGGAGATCCCGAATTCCCGCCGATGATGTCGGCCGAGGAGACGAAATTCAACGGGGTGGAAAGGTCGAAGCTTCCGGGAGGAGAGAGCCACCGATCCGGAAGATCCCAGTCGCTCCCGGCCCCGTAGGAGTGGTAGTGGTCGTACATCCCGTAAAAGGTCGTCAAAACGGGAGCCACGGTGCCGTTGTACTCGTAATCCTCTACCACACCGTCTGCGATGCGGAGGGAGAAGGTGGCGTCTGGGGGGACGTCGGTGCCATGGATCTCGAAAAGCGCCCTGCCGAGGGCGCTGGAGATCTCGGCCTCCTCTCCCATCACGGTGGCCTGGGCCTGCTGGGCCGGTCCCAGGACCTGAGCCATAGGCAGAACGATGCGGATCGCAGGGTCATCCATGGTCAGGCCCCCGGCTGCCAGGGCAGCCGAGGCCGAGGCGGAGTCGGCCAGCGCCGAGCGCTCCATAATGACCGCTGCCAAACCCTCCGGGGTCCTTCCCTGGAGGATTTCCTGAACGACGGGGTGATCGGACCCGAAATTCCTGACAAAATCGTGGAATCGTTGGGCGAGTTGAGCCTCATTGATCTCCCGTGGCTGGTCCGGCGTGCTCACAACGGCCTCCCGCATCTCATCCACCACTTGCCCGGGAGCTCCCTGGCTCTGGGCGGAGAGGTACTGGAAGGCCGCGAAAGCACGGGCCAACGTGGAAGATCCCAGCTCGGGATGCCCCAGGGCCAGGAAGGAAGAAAGGGCAGCGGCATGTTCCCGTTTTCGGGCTTGCAGCTCCGCCATTCGGGGAATGAGATCCCCATATTCGGCCCTCAGCGCGGGATCGGCATCGATGGCGGCCTGGAACTTCCGCTCATTGTCCTTCCGTTTGGCGATCTTTACAGGATCATGGAGCCCGCCTACGATTCCGGTGTAGGCCTTGAGGGAGTTCAGAAAGCCAAAGATGGTGTTCCTCAGATCCATCTCCCTGGCTTCCTCTGGATGGCTTCGCGCGTACTCCTGAAGGGCAACCGCCCGGGTTCGGAGGAGATCCACCACGGCCTGGTCGCTTACGTCACGCCGGTATTCCAGTTCTGCTACCGTTTGAAGACGGGATGTGGACCCGGGATTCCCGATGACGAAAACCAGGTCCCCCTCCGATACCCCCTCGGTATTGAAGGCGAAATAGTTTTCGGACTGGAAAGGGTCACCGTTCTCGTCGTAGATCCGGTAGAACGTCATGTCCAGATCGTAGCGGGGGAAGGTGAAGTTATCCCAGTCTCCACCGAAGTAGGCCACCTGAAGCTCCGGCGACATCACCAACCTGAGGTCGGTATAGCGTTTGAAGATGTAGACCGAGTAACGGCCTCCCGCGTAGAGTTCAACCATCTCCACGTTGTACCCGGCCTCCTCCCCGCCGAACTCACCGCTGATCTCGTTGATGATCTCCTCGCTTACCTGCTCCCGTCGCTCAGCCCGAGCCGGCACACCGGCCACCCCCTCCAGGGCAGCATAAACCCGATCAGTGAC
>JBDRDQ010000474.1:0-2081 GCA_043820695.1 Gemmatimonadota bacterium
CTCGCCAACAGCGGGAATCGATTGTACGCGGAGGACCCTCCTGGAATTGGGTTCGGGGTCTTGAAATCCCCGGAGACCCCCTCGCCGAGGAACAAATCCCTCAGCTTCCGTGCATTCGTCTCTCTTCGCCTGATCTCCTCAGCCGCAGCTGCCTCGGTGAAGGACGCCAGGGCCGCCGAAAACGCTGCCATGCGGGCCGGGGGAACCGGCGTTTTATAGCGAGTCTCGCCCAAATGAATCCCTGGGATTGCCTGTGGGAGCCAGTAGAGAGTTGGCCTACCGAGGGCCCACTGGGCAAAACACGTTGCGGCGGCGGATAGGTTCCTAAGCAGACTCGACGCTCTGAGGGTGGATTTGAGACCACCCATCTCCAGTTGGATACGAACCATCAGAGAGCCTCCGGACCCACCGGTCCATCCCTTTCCTCGCCCGAAGCTCAGGACGGTCAGATCTCCGAAGGTACCACCCTGGCGTCCATTCCACGTGCTTCCCAATCCCTGGGCTGCATCTTCGATGAGGACGACCCCGGCAGCCCGGCAACGATCTCGGACGGATGTCCAATCAATAGGATACCCAAAGAGGTTGGCAACCACCACGGCCCTAGGGCTTTCGGCCAGTACCCGGTCCAAACTCTGGCTCTCGGGTGTGAGGGTGTCGGGATCCACGTCATAAAAGAGGACCGGAGCACCCGCCCCGACAGCTGCGGTCGCCACGTCGAAACATGAGAAGGCGGGCAAACCCACCGGCCGACGTTTGGACCCATTCATCCCTGAAAGGCGAATGGCCAACTCCAGGGCTTCGGTGCCACTTCCGGTGAGGACGGTCTCCGCCGGCCCGAACCTGGCCCGGATCTCGTCCGCCAATGATCGAACACTTTCCTCCGGTTGAAGAATGGAGTCCATTGAGGCCCGAGCCACAGCCGAGAATGAGAGCGGGGAATATGCGGGCAGTTGACGCCGAATCATGGATAAGGCCTAAAATCAGCCCCGAAAAAGGAGCAGGTCCTTGGCCCTGGACATGCCGGAGGTGATGTGGCGGACTTCTGGAAGAGTGTTTGGCCACCCGAATCGGGGCAATTCAAAGGGATGGTCTGAGGCATCCCTGGCGGACAGGTACTGTTCCCGCGCGACCACTGCTCCGTCCATGCCCGCTTCTTGGGGAAGGCAAAGAACCTCCGGCGTCAGGTTCCACGGTTTTCCATAAGGGAAGCAGAACAAAGGCACTGCGGTGTCGGATTCGGCCCGAAGACGGTTCCAGGATTCCCGAACCTCAGCCAGGGCCTCGTCCCGAGGAAGGGTAGCCAAGTTTGGATGGGTCACCGTATGAGGGCCGAAAAAAACGCCCCGCTTCCCCAAATCTCTCACTTCGGTCCATCTCAACGGCGAATATTCTTGGGGGGGATGATCGGGAGGAGTCACCTCCAGGGCATCCTCTAGGGTGATGATGGCCTCCTTTCGTTGCGAGGTATTCATTTCCCTTAGGACCTCCGAAAGCGTCGCTGCTGCCGCCTCCCCCTCCCCTTCCCTTTTCCAGGAAAGCTCCACGGCCGTGTCTTCCAGATCCAGCCGGACTCCTGATTTCTCCGTGTGCTGAAGGACGAAACGAACACGGTCCCACCACATCCATTGCTGCCCATCCAGGAACCCGGTGGTCAGAAACACGGTAACCGGTGAGTCAAAGGCCTGGAAGATCGGTTCGGCGATGCGGTAAAAATCGGCGTATCCGTCATCCACGGTGAAGGCCACCTGGCCTGAGATGTCCCCTCCCGCCCTCGCAGTTCGAAGGATCTCGTGCAGGGGAACGATCCCAACACCCTCACCCCGGAGATACTCCAACGAATTGCGGAGCATCTCCGGGTCATGACCCGGAACCCCCACCTCCTTGTCGGCAAACCGGTGCATCATGAAGATTGAGGCGTGGTTTCCCAGTAAGGGGCGAAACATCCTTCGGATTGGAGCCAACTGCCCGGCGGCAATGAAGAGTCGTTTCAAAGAACGCTCGATTAGGTTCGGGCCGGATTCACACCAGGCCTAGGCGTCAAAGGAAACCCTAAGTGTAAACTGCCCAGCTTTTTCAACTTG
>JBDRDQ010000475.1:0-4575 GCA_043820695.1 Gemmatimonadota bacterium
GAGATCGTCCAGGTGGATGTCCGTCTTCTCGAGCCCCACTTCGAACGCGTCCAGTTCCTCGGCCGTGGTCTTCCACTTGGCCCAGATTTCCTGGAGCTCGGTGCTCAACTCCTCTTCGAGTTCGAGGATGGTCTCCTGGTAGTCCTCCAACTTCTCCTCAGCGCTCCTCAGCCGTTCCTTGGTTCGAACGGTTTGGGACCTTCGTGACGAGATCCCGGAGAGGCTTCTCGTTCTCCGTCGTCCTCCCAGGAACATGGAGAGAACCTCACCGGCTCCGGCGATAAGCTCCTGCTGGCGCCGCTGGCCGGTATCGACCTCCAACTCCCGAACCCTCCGTTCGGCCTGGGAAGCCCGGCCCTGGGCCGTCTTCAACTTGCTCTCGTACCGGTTTCGGAGCTTTTCCGCGTCGGCATCGGCTCGCTCCTCCGCCGCCTCGAGGCAGCGCTTCCCAAAGGCCTCTTCCGACTCCCCGACCCGGGAGTACAGCCCCAACGAGGAATTCCGGAAAAGCGTGAGAGACAGCTCCCGATAGAGATGCTCCTCGATGGCTTTCTCGGAGGACCGGAAGAACTCCCCCTTGTCCAGGGCGGGCTCAGGGAGGGCATATACGACCTCCCCCTGGGGCTCGTCCCTGAAGTCCCGGGGATCGTGGTCCACGACATGGGCGGATTCCGCCTCGAACCGGGCCCCCAAGGGGAAGAAGACGGCCTCCCATTCCTCCTCGTGGCGGAGGTCACCCTTCTGGTCGTCGAAAAGAACCCGGACTCTTGCCGCCAATCCGGCTTCCAGACGGCGTCCTCCGTGCGCGACTCCCACGTCCTTGCCCCAGGGTGCGGCCGGATCCAGGAACCGGACCGGGATTCCGCTGGCCACGGTCGGTGGGACCGGGCTCTCGTCGGGGGCCAGGGTTGCTTGGGCGGGTTGTCTTGTCGAAGCCGATCCAGCGGCAGAGTGCGTGGGCGCCCCGGCACCGGATGGCGGAGGGGAGCCGGTCTGGGTCGGTGCTGCGGAATCGGCTGCGGCGCCTTGGCCCACCGCGTCGGTCCCCCCCGAGAATCCGGGTTTGAGCCGAAGCAACTCGGTGCGGGTGAAGGGACCCCTCAGGTAGGACATCGCCCATCTGGTCGTAAAGAGTTCCGGCTGGGGAGAGCGTGCCGTCTTGAGCACGAACTGCCGCTTCCCGAGGCCGCTGATTCGGGCGTCCCAGGCTCCCACGTCCACCTCACCCGAAGCCGACCGGAGGGCCTCGATAATCCGGGCCTTGTCTCTCTCGGTCTGCAATCGGCCCACCATCCAGGTCCCGGCGTTGGACATGAGCTTATAGTCCAAGTCGATCGGGTTCTGGGTGGCCAATACCACGCCTACCCCGTGGGCCCGGGCCTGTTTGAAGAGGGTCAGGATGGGTCGTTTCGAGGGTGGTTCGGCTGTGGGGGGAGCCAATCCCATGACCTCGTCGGCATAAACGAAGGCCCGCAGTTCCGAGGTCCCCGGTTGCTGTCGCATCCACGTCACCAGCTTGGACAACAGGAGGGTCACTACAAAGACCCGCTCGGATTCGGACAGGTGGGAGAGATAAACGATGCTGGCACGGGGGCGGCCGTCAGGTGCCCGGAGCAGACCCTCCATATCCAGGGGCTCCCCCTGGATCCACTCGGCGAAGGAAGGGGATGCCACCAGGCCATTCAGCCGCATGGCCAGCTTCGTCCGTTCCTTCTCCGGGAAAAAGGTGTCCAGGTCGAACACGCCCAAACGCCGTAGGGGGGGCTGCTGGATCTGGCCGATCAGCGTCGGGAGGTCCAGGGATTGGCCGTTCCTCCAGGCCAGTTCCACCAAATTGGAGAGCAGGATATGCTCTTTGCTGGTGAGGGGATCAGCGTCCAGATCCGCCATGACCAGGATCCCGGACACCAGCCCCTCGATCTCATCCCGAACCGTCTCCCCGCCCTCATCCCATGAAAGCTTCGGGGGGGAGAGGTCCCCAACGATGTTCAGCGGAATCCCGGCGGTGGAGCCAGGGGTCAGAATCCGAAAGTCGACCTTCCCTTTCAGCTCCTCCATTTCCCTGGAATCGATGCCGGAGCGGGCGGTACCCTCCTTCCAGAGCGTGGCCGTACTCTCGGCCAACTCGGAGGTCGAAATCCCCTTCCTCCTCGCCTCGCCCTCATCCACCCAGGGCTGAAACTCCCGGGGATCGAAGGACGGGAAGTTCAGGAGGAGGTTTCCCATATCCCCTTTGGGGTCCAGAATCAGAGCGGGGATCCCCGCAGAGAGGATCTCCTCCAGCAAGACCACGCCAAGTCCGGTTTTCCCGGACCCGGTCATCCCCACAATCACGCCGTGGGTCGTGAGTCGGTGGCTTGGCAACTGCAACTGGGCGTCGGTGGGCTCCGACGTGTTCTGGTCCAGCACCTGACCGAGGTAGAGGTCTCCCGGCTTCCGACCCATATCCGCTCCTTAGCCTTCGGGCCCCTCGGGGCCAGCCTCCCTCCGGCCGACCCGTCGATGGCTCTTTCGAATTCAGTCTTCTACGCCGAACGCCACCTTCACGGTGGACTTATAAGAGACGATGCTCCCATCGGCCACATGGGCGGTCATGGCAACCACCTCCACACCGGTGATGTTCTTGATGGACTTGCTCGCGGTCTTCACGGCGGTATCGGCGGCTTCGGACCAGCCCTCATCGGAGCTTCCAACCAACTCGATGACCTTTGCTACACTCTGCTTACCCATATGAAACCTCTCCTTCTTTGGCGCCGTGCCGGCGCTTTCTCGGAAAACGATCCCGGGGCCAACTCTGTGACCGGCCCTGGGGACACCCCTCTCCAGACCGAATTCGGCCAGGGAGGTCACATCCCGTGTGCACATGTGACTTTGTCGGAGTGTCTTTGTCCTATAGAGTAGTCGGCAAAGCTCACAACGAAAAGGAAGGAAACGAATTTATGGCTTTCGGTCGAGTAATCAGGGAATTCGTAGTGGCGGGAGTGCTGGCGGGTGTGCTGGCAGCGATGCTGGTCCCCGGAACGCTGGCGGCTCAGGACGGGCGGACGCTGGGATGGTCCGAGGTCGCGGAACTCACCTTCGTCCTTACCGCAGGGAATGCCTCTTCCAGTACCTTCGGTTTCAAGAATACTGCGGATTACCTCTGGGAAAAGACCTCTCTCAAGTTCAGCGCAGGCGCGGTGCGTACTGAGTCGGGGCTGACCACCAGGACCGCCACAGGCACGCCGGACAATTTCACCGTGTCCGAAGACACCGAGACTGAAGTCACGGCCGAGAATTTCTTCCTGAAAAGCCGCCTGGACCGGACCGTGGGGGAAGCTTCGTTCCTTTACGGCGGGGCCGGATGGGACCGAAATACCTTCGCTGGAGTTCAGAACCGGTACGGCTTCGTTTCCGGAGCCGGCCGAAACTGGTTCGATGAGGACTCCCGCCGCCTCAAGACCGATCTCGGCCTCACCTACACCATCCAGGACGATGTGGTCGAGAATCCTGATGCGGACGGGTCCTTTCTCGGCCTTCGGGGTTCGTATGACTACTTCCGCAAACTCACGGAAACGACGGGCATGACCAGCGTTCTGATTGTGGACCAGAACCTCAATATGACGGAGGATTTTAGGGCGGACTGGACCAACTCCATCGCAGTCGCGATGTCCGAGAGGCTGGCGCTGAAAACGAGTCTCCAGATTCTTTACGACAAGGACCCGGCGCTTACGGCGATCCCCCTGGGCGGCGGCAAGGTGCTGACTCCCCTGGGCAAGGTCGATACCGTCTTCACGGTCGCCATCGTCGCCAACTTTTAGCCAACCTCCCCCCGAAACCCGCTCGGGAGATCAGGAGAATACGATGTCTCTGCTCGACATGCTGCAAAGCCAACTCGCAGGTGAGCCCGCCGCCCAGATCGGCCAGCGGCTCGGGACGGACCAGGCTGGTGCCCAGAAGGCCATAGGAGCCGCGTTGCCGGCCCTCATGGCTGCTCTGGCGGGAAACGCGTCCCGGAAGGACGGGGCGAACTCTCTGGCCAGCGCCCTGGATCGGGACCACGACGGGGGTGTGCTGGACGATCTGACCGGGTTCCTTAGCCGCGGTGACACCAAGGACGGCGGGGGAATCCTGAAACACGCCCTCGGTGGGAGGCGCCAGGCCGTGGAAACCGAAGTGGCAAAGCAGACCGGCCTGGACGCCAGCGCGGTCGCGGGCCTCCTGCCCATGTTGGCCCCTCTCGTCATGGGAGCGCTGGGACGGGAGAAGCGCCAGAAGGGGCTGGACCTGGGTGGGTTGGCGGGCATGTTATCGGGTGAGGGAAAGAGGGCGAGGGAGATGGCTCCCGGAGCGCTCGGCCTGCTTGGGGGCCTGCTGGACGACGAAGGGGATGGGCTCGGCGCCGGTGACCTGGCCGACGCCGGGAAAGGCCTGCTCGGGAAGCTTCTGGGGGGTCAGAAATAGGGAAGGGTGGCCGTAGGCGCCGGAACCAGAGGCGTAGGAAACGGAGACCCAGGAACCAGAGGCGCGGAAAGCGGTAGGCGGCAGACGGTGGCCGTTACACGCTGTCAACATCACGCGGCCTCCTTGCTCGTG
>JBDRDQ010000476.1:0-2697 GCA_043820695.1 Gemmatimonadota bacterium
TCCGTCGAATGGAACGCACGGTTGCCCAGGATGAAGAGGTCGTCCGGGTCCTGGGGCGATACACGGATGTCCGCGAACTTCCAACCGTAGACGCCGAAAACCGGATAGAGATCCTCCTCATTCACCTTGCGCCAACTCTCCCCGCGATCATCGGATCGGTAGACCTCCCCTCCGACGATGGCCCGATCTTCCACCGGGCTGGGACCCCAATTGTCCACGAAGGCGAAAACCCGGTTGGGGGCGCTTTGCGCCACGTCGAGACCGATTCGTCCCAATGGGCCATCCGGAAGCCCATTGCCGAGCCGCTCCCAACTGTCCCCCCCATTGGAGCTTCGGAAGATGCCGCTCTCCTCTCCCGCCTCCACCGGTTCCCCGCTCACCGCCTGCCATGCCGAAGCATAGAGGATCCGAGGGTTGGACGGGTCCATGACCAGGTCCACCGCCCCGGTGTGGTCGCTCACGAAAAGGACCCGGACCCAACTCGCTCCACCATCCACGGTCCGGAACACTCCTCGCTCCTCATTGGGAGACCAGAAGTGGCCCAGAGCGGCCACGAAAACCACGTCAGGGTTTGTCGGGTGAATGAGGACCTTTCCGATGTGATGCGTGTCACGGAGCCCCATGTTCCGCCAGGTCATCCCGGCGTCCGTGGATTTGAAGACCCCGGTCCCGGAGTATGAATATCCGCTGTGCCGAGGCTGGGTTTCGCCGGTCCCCACCCAGACGATATCGGAATTCGACGCGGAAACGGCCACATCGCCGATCGAGAAGGCGGACTCCTTCTCGAAGATCGGGGTCCAGGTGATGCCGTTGTTTTCGGTCTTCCAGAGATTTCCGGACCCGACTCCCACATAGATGGTTCCGTGATTCCCGGGCGGGACGGCGATAGCCTCCACCCGGGCCCCGGCCTGCATCGGACCTACCGCCCGCCATTCCAGATCCGAGAAGGGGGATTCCCTCTCCAGCCGGACATGGTCGTCCCAAGCCTTGAGGCGGGAGGCGGGATCGGTGGTTTGGGCCGGGCTTCCCGGAGGGAGGAGGAGGTTGAGAAAGAGTGCCGAGAAGACGCCCGCGCCGAGGGTGCGAACGCGGGAGCATGCGACAGAGCCGCCCAGGGAAGGCCCTTCTTCCCTCGTCACCTCGAACCACCCTTCGACGGCATCCAATCATCGAGGA
The DNA here is from genome assembly GCA_043820695.1 of Gemmatimonadota bacterium. Lineage (GTDB taxonomy): Bacteria > Gemmatimonadota > Gemmatimonadetes > Longimicrobiales > Gaopeijiaceae > JABDNZ01. The sequence continues at coordinate 1,177 of JBDRDQ010000476.1, forward strand.
AACCCAGTAACGCCCCCTCGTTGTAGGACTTGCCCTCCTCCAGATCCCCAGTGTTCTGGGAGTGGAGAAGGGTGCCGTCCTTCTCCAGGACGAAGATGTGTGGGTATCCCCGGATGGTGGGGTACTGACCGAGGAACTCCTCGTTGGGGTTCCCACGGCTCCAGTTGACCTTCATGATCAGAAAACCGGCATCGAGTTTCGCCGAGACGGCCGGATGATCGTGAATGAAACCGTCCAGGAGCTTACACCATCCGCACCACACCCCACCCACCTCCAGGAGAATCCGCTTCCCTACCGTCTGGGCCCGCTCCACCGTGACTTTCAGGTCCACCGCCGGATCCCGGGCTTCATCGTACTCCTCCACTACATAAAAAGCGGCGTACTCTGGTTCGGTCTGGCAATGGGCGGGTGCGACGAAGAACGGAGGGAATCCGAGGCAAAGAAGAACCGAAGGGACAAGCGCCAAAAGTCGAATCGAACTGCGCATGGGTGAGTTCCTTATTAATCATCCGGTAGGCGATCTCGGTGTGTGCGCTGATCATTCATCTACACCGTCCATATTCGGTGAGTCAAGCATTCAGCGGTCCAGTCAGGCATTCATGGCTCCAACCGAGTCGCGTCTCAGACGCTTGACACTTCCTACCCCGCCCGTCTACCTGTCCCAGGTCGACCCGGCTATGCCCATTCACGACTGCAGCCTCCACAAGGAGTAGCCCTTGGTCATCTATGGCGTTTCGATCCTGGCTGGATGCATGATCGCCGGGCTTTTCCTCGGAGAACTCCTGGGTCAGCTCATCGGCGTAGAAGCCAACGTCGGCGGGGTGGGCATAGCCATGCTCATCATGATCCTCCTCTCGGACAAGCTGCGGAAAACAGGAAAGCTGAAGCCCCTCACCGAGCAGGGAGTCCTCTTTTGGAGCTCGATCTACATCCCGGTAGTGGTAGCAATGGCGGCCAAACAGAACGTCCTGGCCGCGGTGAAAGGCGGCCCTGCGGCCATCCTTGCCGGCGCCGGAGCGGTGCTGGTGTCCTTCGCATTGGTCCCTGTCCTGACCCGGATCGGCCAACCCGCCTCCGAACCTCCTCGGGGTGCGGTGTCCGACACGCCGGCTGAGGAGGAGAAGCACTCATGACCGGGATCCTCGACACATTGGCAGAAGTCCTCATCAGGAACGGCCTGGTCACAGCGTTCACCTTCGTGGGCCTGACGGTCTGGATCTCCTACTTCATCTCCGGCAGGCTGACCGGTGGACGGATCCACGGGTCCGCTATTGCCATTCTCCTGGGCTTGATTATGGCCTACGCGGGTGGGGTAGTTACCGGCGGAAGCCAAGGGTTGGCGGACATCGAGATTCTTGCCGGCGTAGGCCTTCTGGGCGGAGCCATGATCCGGGATTTCGCCATCATCGCCACCGCCTTCGGCGTAAGCATCGACGAAATCCGGAAGGCGGGAACCGGGGCGGTGCTTTCCCTTTTCGCCGGCGTGTTCGTCTCCTTCTTTGTAGGAGCCGCCATCGCCTT
>JBDRDQ010000477.1:0-3201 GCA_043820695.1 Gemmatimonadota bacterium
TGCTGAATGAAGCCTCTCTGAAACTCCCTGACGGCTTCCCGAAGGGTAGGAGGTGACGACGCAGCGGGCAGGGAAGGCGGAGTGAATACGACCTCCCGCTCCCCGTGTTCGGAAAAATCCTTGCCGAGATGCTCCAGGCCCAGGATCACCGGCCCCCCCGGTTCCACCCCCCCGGCTGCCTTCAAAGCAGCCCGGGAAAGGACATTCTCCAGCTCCCGAACGTTCCCGGGCCAGGGATACCGGTGGAGAGCTTCCACGGCCTCGGGCACCAGGCGGACGGGCCCCAGGCCCAGACGCCTTCTGATCATGTCGCAGAAGTATCCGGCCAGAAGAGGAATGTCGTCCCCCCGCTCCCGGAGGGGAGGCGCCCGGAGGGGGTATACGTTGAGACGGTGATAGAGGTCGGCCCGGAACTCCCCTTCCTCCACTCCCCGTTCGAGGTCCCGGTTGGTGGCCGCGAGCACACGGACGTCCACCCGGATCGGCCGTTCCGTTCCCACCCTCTGAATCTCACCCTCCTGGAGAGCCCTTAAGAGTTTTGCCTGAACTGAAAGAGGCAGCTCTCCGATTTCGTCGAGGAAGAGGGTCCCCCCGTCCGCCACCTCGAACTTCCCCGGCCGGTCCGACGTAGCCCCGGAAAAAGCGCCCTTTACATGGCCGAAGAGCTCACTGTCGGCCAGCGTCTCAGGGAGGGCGGCGCAGTTGACATAGATCATGGCCTCCTCACTTCGGGGGGAGGCGTCGTGGATCCCCCGGGCCACCAGCTCCTTTCCCGTCCCCGTCTCTCCGGTGATGAGGACGGTGAAGTCGGATCGTGCCACCAGCTCCAGATCCCGCCGGAGCCGCTCCATCACCAGACTGGTGCCGATGAGCTGGGTTCCCTCCCTCAAACGGGCGTCCCTCATCAGATCCCGGGCGATCCTCCCTTGCCGCTCGGCGCTCTTCTCCAACGCGTCGAGTAGATTCGCGGTCCGCATCTCGGCCGCCGCCAGGGCTCCTACGGCCGTCAGGAAGACCTGGTCGATCTCCTCGAAAGCCCCTGGGTCGACGGAATCGGCGGTGAGAACGCCGATGAGTTCTCCTTCCACCCGAAGGGGGCATCCGAGACATGCATGGACATGGTGAAACTCGCCGTCGTCGTCGGCGAGGAGGCCATCGAAGGGGTCGGGAAGCTCCGTATCAGGGGGAAAGCGGACGGGCTCCTCGGACCGGCAGATGATCTCCAACCGGGGGTGCTCACGAATGAGGAAGCGGCGCCCGAGTGCGTCTGCGGAGAGGCCCCGAGCCACCACCGGAACCAACGCATCTCCCTCCAGCCGAAGCAGGGCGGATGCGTCATGGGGAATCACCCGTCCTAGCGCCTCCAGAAGACGGCCGTACCGGTCCTCGGCAGAAAGCGCCGCCGTGAGGTCCAGAGCCAATGAAACCACCGTCTGAAGATGATCCATGTTGTTATTGATATAACGTCGTTGCGAAAACCACAACTCCCTTTCCGTTGTGATTAATATAACGCCTTCTGTAAGCTGTTGTTATATCAACAGTTAAAATTTGGCATGCTGAATGCATTGAGGTGGGGAAACAAGACCTAAACCCGAGGAGACCTCGAATGTTCACAGCACAATCGACGTTGGGAGAGCTGGTGGCGGACCGACCGGATGCCGCCAGGACCCTGCACCGCCACGGTTTGGATTTCTGTTGCGGAGGCCGCCAGTCCATCGAATCCGCGTGCCGGGCCAGAGGATTGGACCCCGAAGCCCTGCTGGATGAGATCGACCGGCAGACTCCACCCGCCGTGGAGGCGAAGAACTGGAAGGAAGCCACCCTCGATGAGCTCATTCAGCACATCCTGGAACGGTACCACGAGCCCCTCAAAGGCGAGCTTCCCAGGCTCGCAGATCTGGCAGGGAAGGTGGAAAGGGCGCATGCCGACAAAGCCGATTCTCCCCGGGGCCTCTCGGATCTACTTCGGGAGGTCGTGATCTCGGTCGACAGCCACCTGGCCAAGGAGGAAAGGATCCTCTTCCCGGCGATCCGCGCGGGGCGGGGGGCGATGGCCCGCGGGCCTGTCCAGGCCATGATGTTGGAACACGAAGACCACGGTAAGAACCTGCTCCGCATAAGGGAGATTACCGGCAACTTGGCGCTCCCTTCCTACGCTTGCTCCAGTTGGACGGAGCTCTACCGGGCGTTGGCGGAGTTGGAGCGGGATCTGATGGACCATATCCACCTGGAAAACAACATCCTCTTTCCCCGCGCTCTGGTGGAATAGGCCCTGTGCTCCTGTGAGACGATCCCCGAGACCATAAGCGAGGCCGGGGTTTCCATGACGACTCTTGAAGAAAGGACGTACCATGTCTACACGATCCCTGTTCTCAGCCGCGATGGTCGCCGTCGCCTTGTTGGCCACAGGCCTGGTGGCCCCTACTCCGGTAGCCGCCCACTGCGATAGCATGAACGGCCCGGTGGTGAAAGCGGCCCGAGCGGCCCTCGCGGCCGGCGACGTCGACCTCGTTCTGGTGTGGGTCCAAGGGGGGGACGAGAAGGAGATCCGAGACGCCTTCGCCCGGACTATGCGAGTCCGGAGTGCCGGAGGGGAGGCCCAGGAGTTGGCCGACTATTGGTTCTTCGAGACCCTCGTGCGGATTCACAGGAGCGGCGAAGGCGCGCCTTATACCGGGCTGAAGGGGCCGGAGTACGAAATCCCCGCTGGGATCGCAGCGGCTGATAAAGCTGTAGAAAGCGGGGCTTTGGGAGGTTTGGACGAGCGTATGGCCGAGCATGCCATCGAGGTTCTTCGGAACAAATTCGGCGAGCTCGCATCCTTCCAAGGGTATGCTCAGGACGACGTGGCCACCGGACGCCAGTTCGTACACGCCTACGTAGAGTTCATCCACTTCGTGGAGAATCTGCACGGACTCATCGAGGGGAGTGCGGCCGCGCACCCCCACGGGTGAGGAATCCATTCGCCCCCGCCCCGGGGCCGGAGGCCATCGTGCCAACGGCCCCGCCGGAGGCGTGGACAAGAGTTGGGCGTACTACCCTCACCGTCGACAGCCCGGGACCCGGGGCGTATTCTGATCGGATCACCCCGCGGGAGATCCCAAGCCTTTTGGTCGGCCTTGGTCTCCCATCGAGAAAACCCCTTTCGGGAAAGTGGAATCCTCATGTCGACGGCACCGAAGAGTCGCAGGCGACTGGTTG
>JBDRDQ010000478.1:0-9065 GCA_043820695.1 Gemmatimonadota bacterium
ACACCGATCGTATAGTGGACCCCGAGCCAGGGCCGGCTGAGCTTGGGCACCGGGTAGATATGGACCCGGGGTCGCTTCACTTTGGGGTCGCCGTATAGGTGGATCCCCTTAAAGGGGAGGATGTCCAAGTCCTCACCGAACCCGTAGGACTGCGCCAGCTTGTCGGCGTACAGGCCGGCGGCGTTGATGAGGTACCCCGGCTCGAAGACCCCCTCCGTCGTGGCCAGGGCCTTCCCCTTGCGGCCCAAGGCCCGGACTCCGAACACCATCTCCACGCCGACCTCCCGAGCGTCGGAAGCCAGGGTCCGCGTCACCTCCACGGGATCCACCGAGGCCGTGGTGGGTGAGAAGAGCGCCCGTTCGTACGTCTTCGCAGCCGGATCGATCTCCCTCGCTTCCTCCTCCGTGACCTCCTCCAACCGCACCCCATTGCGATCCCCCCGACGCTTCAACTCCGCCAACCCTTCCAACTCCTCCGGGCTCTGGGCGACCACCAGCTTTCCGCACCGGTTGATGGCCAATCCCCGCTCCAGGCAGAGTTCGGTCCACTGCCGGGTCCCATCCCGGGAGAAGCGGGCCTTCAGGCTATCGGCGGTATAGTAGAACCCGGCGTGAAGAACCCCGCTGTTCCGCCCCGAGCCGTGGAGTCCCACCTGATCCTCCTTCTCCAGGAGGGTCACGCTGGAATCGGGCCAGCGCAGGCGTGCTGCCCGGGCAACGGCCAGGCCGACGATACCGCCGCCGACGACGAGAATGTCAGGATTGGATTTTGAAGACATGGTTTCAGTGGGGCAGCCAGAGCCGGGTCCCGGCCCGGGTCGGGTGAGCGTTCAGCTACGCCCACGAAGCAACGGCCTTGACCGGCGCCGGTCAAGGGCCCCTGCCCAAGGCACCCACCGGGAACAACCTTTGGGGTGGCTGAAGCGTCTTAGTTCAGTAGGAGGCGCTAACGAATCAGCTCCCCCCGAGCTCTACATGGAAGGCGACCAAGGATTTCGGAAGGGATCTCAGGGAGGCGGAGCAGGAGAAAGATGAAGACGGGTACGGGATCAACCACGAAGCCAACTCCAATGGAAAGAATCGGCCAGTTCCTCGGAGAACTGGGCCGAAGGCGGGTGTGGAGGACGGCTCTCGGCTATGCAGCGGTCGTTTTTGTCCTTCTCCAGCTCGGGGAAATCATCTTTCCGGCCTTCGGCGTGCCGGACTGGGGCCTTCGACTCCTGGTGGTCGCCTGCTTCCTGGGATTCCCACTGGTTTTGGTCCTGTCCTGGGCTTTTGATATCACCTCGGACGGAATCCAACGGACTCATTCCGCGGAAGGCCTCCCGAGCCGGGCTGAGTACTCCGGCACCACCCTGCCCCGCCTGGCCCTTTTGGCTGTCATCATGGTGACGGTTGGGGGCGTCGGGTGGTGGACGGTCGAGGACACCCTCCGGGCCCAGACTCCGACCCCAGGGGGATCTTCTGATGGGTTGGTCTCCCCAGCGTCCCTGGAAGCCCCACTCCTTCAGGTCAGATCGCTCGCCGTACTTCCCCTGGATGATTTCAGTGAGGAAGAGGGCGGGGAGTATTTCACCGCCGGCTTTCATGAAGAGCTGATCTCCCAGTTGAGTCAGATCGGCGCCGCCCGGGTGGTGTCCCGAACCTCTGTGGTTCAGTACGACGCCACCGGGAAGACCATGCCCCTCATCGCCGCCGAACTAGGGGTCGAAGGTGTAGTGGAGGGTTCGGTTTTCCGGGATGGCAATCGGGTCCGGATCACGGTTCAGCTCATCCACGGTTCCACCGACCAGCACTTATGGTCCAACAGCTACGATGGAACACTGGAAGACGCCATCGGCCTCCAACGAACGGTGGCCCAGGCCATCGCTAAAGAGATCCAGGCAGAACTCTTTCCTGAAGAGCAATGGGAAACCCCGTACAGCAGAGTCGCCGCCACCCCTCGCGTACAAGAGGAGTACATGAAGGGCCGGTACGATCAGTCCAAGGCCACGCCGGAATCCCTCGAGTCGGCCATCGACCACTTCGAGGCGGCTCTTGAAGAGGATTCCACTTTCGCTCCGGCGTATGCCGGCCTGGCAGGAGCCCGCTTCCTGCTGGGGTTCGGGTCGGGAGACTCCCTGGTGGTGGACCCCATGACGGACCGCGGGATCGTGGAGCCCTTGGAAATAGCTTTTCGGCTCGATGAGAACTCGCCTGAAGCCCATGCGGTGTTCCTCTCCCTGCAGGAGTCGATGGGGAAGATCCCGGGGATCCATCTTCCCGATGGTGTTCGGATGATGGGAGATTCCGCCTCCCTCCTCAGGGGCGACATCGCTCTGACGGCCACGGAGTTTGGGCGCCAGCTGCACAGGGTCGTCGTCCAACGGGATCTCGGGGCCGGAGATCACTCCGAGGCCTCTCAGATCCAACGGCTGAGCAGTGCCCGCCGCCTGCAGGCTGTCTCGGACTTCAAGACGGCTGAAGAGCTGGTCCGGGCCGCCATCGAGGAGGCGCCGGAGTCCGCGGAAGCGTGGGATGCCTTGGAGCACCTGAAGACGGTCCAGAAGGATTTCCAGGGGGTGGCGCGGGTTCGGCATGAGCGGCTGTCAGAGACCCCACAGGGACCGGAAGCGGAAGCCTCCCTGAGAGAGCTGGAACGGCGGCTGGCCGAGAACGGCGAGGAGGGGTACTGGTCCTGGCAGGCGAAGGAACTCCAGGACAGGAAGGCCCAGGGCGAGGGGGTTTCCTCCGTCCTTCTGGCCCGGGCGTACGTCGGCCTCCACCGTACGGAAGACGCTTTCCGGGAGCTCGAGGCTGCGCTGGAGAAGAAGGACAGGAATCTCGTCTCCCTTTGGACGGATCCGGCCTGGGACTCGATTCGATCCGACCCCAGATTCCGAGAGATCCTCACGAAAGCCCGCCGGGGTTCGGAGCAGGACGGGAGTCGACCAGGGCGGTAGGCTTTGCGCCAGCGCCCACCCTTCTGCATTCTCTCCATGGAAAAAGGCCCGTAAGGGCTCCTCATCCTCTCCCTCAGGATGCACTGGTCATGACCCTACCGTCTTGGATAGGGGCTTTCAGGGCATGGGCCCTGGCCCTCCCGCTCCTCCTTCCGGGGCCGCTCTCCGCTCAGCTACCCGGGGAGTTCCCGGCCACCTGGAGCCGAATCTCGTCGGAGCTTCGGGATTCCCTGGAAGCATCGGGGATGGTGGGGGCCTCGTGGGCCTTCGTCCGTGACGGCGAGTTGGCGGCCTTGGAAACCTTCGGGTTCGCGGACCTCGAGACTCGCCGGCCGGTGGATGAATCCACCATCTACCACTGGGGATCCATCACCAAGACCCTCACGGGCATCGCCATCTTCCAGCTCCGGGATCGGGGATTGCTCGGTTTGGACGACCCCATCCTCCGGTACGTACCCGAGTTGGCCGAGGTCCATAATGCCTTTGGGCCCATGGAGGAGATCACCATCCGTCACCTTCTGAGCCATTCCAGCGGGTTCAGGGGGTCCACGTGGCCCTGGGGAGGGGGGGAAGCCTGGCACCCACACGAGCCCACCCGTTGGGAACAGTTGGTGGCCATGATGCCCTACACGGAGATCCTCTTTCCTCCCGGGAGCCGGTACGCCTATTCCAACCCGGGGATCGTCTTCCTGGGCCAGGTCATCGAGAGGTTGAGCGGGGAGGAGTGGGAGGTCTACGTGGAGAAGAACATTCTCCGGCCACTGGGGATGCACCAATCCTATTTCGACTACACGCCCTATCATCTTCTTCCCTACCGGTCCAACAACTACTTCGTCACCGATGGTGTTCCCACCGCAAACGGTCTGGATTTCAACACCGGGATCACGGTTTCCAACGGAGGGCTGAACGCCCCTCTGGGCGACATGGCCCGGTACCTGGCGTTCCTGACGGATTCCGGCTCGGAGGAGGCGAAGGAGGTCTATGGAGTCGTGTTGGCCGGGGAATCCCTGGAGGAAATGTGGGTGGAGGAAGTCCCGGTCCAGGAAGCCGACGGGCTAAGGGAAGCGATGGGGCTCTGTTTCTTCGTCGAGGAATACGAAGGCGTGACCTACATAGGACACACGGGGAGTCAGAAGGCCTTCGTCTCCTTCATCTACATCCACCCCGGGTCGAAGACCGGGGCCATCGCAGCCTTCAACAGCACCGGCCTGCCCGAGGAGGGATCCGCTCGCCCCGATACTCGAGCCATCCTGAACCGGCTGAGGGAGGCCTTGTTTTCCGAGGTGTTCCCCCTATTCCGGTAGCGTCGGCCCCTTCCCTTTCGGCGCTAACAGCCCAGCTCGTCTTCCGGAACCTCGAGGTCGGAAAGCTCATCCGTCCCCCCAGGGGAAGCTACCGGGCTCGTCTCGATGATCCTGCTTTCGTCCCGAAGATTCGGCACCACGCAGAGGAACTCGAAGGGCTCAGCCCCCAAAGCTTCATAGGAATGGGGGACACCCCCCGGGATGAATACGACATCGTCCTTCACCACCTCGAGTACATCGTCCCCGATGACCACCCGAGCCCGTCCCCGGAGCACATACTGCTCATGCTCCACCGTGTTGGTGTGGAGGGGCATTCCCCCGCCCGGCTCCATGATGAACTTCCGTAGGGCGAAGTTGGGACCGACGTCGGGGCCGATGAGAAGCTGCCGGCGGGTGCCGGTTCCGGCCGGGACGATCTCAGTCGGTATGGAAGAAGAAGACTGCCTGGGCATGGGTCGGCCTCGCGGGGAGAAGGATGAAGGGTCAGAGAAGTTAAACCAGGCAGAGTGGGCGTCAATCACGTCTCAGCACTTCCATTGGGCTCACCCGACTCGCCCTTCGAGCGGGGATGTACGCAGCAACCAGGGCAACGGATCCAAGGATCAAAGCCACCACACCGAAGGTCAGGGGATCAAAGGAGGAAACCCCGAAAAGGAATCCTGCCATTCCCCGGGCAGCCAGAGCCGCTGCCAAGAGGCCGACCACCCCACCCACAACCACCAATCGCATGCCTCTTCCCAGCTGAAGCGCGACGATGGAGGCAGGGTCGGCTCCGAGGGAGATCCGAATCCCCATTTCCTTTCCCCGCCTGGCAACGGCATAACTCACCACCCCGTAGAGCCCCATCACGGCCAACCCCAGGGCGATGAAGGCAAACACACTTGAGAGGAGAGCGGAAAGGCGGCGGAGGATGAGCGTGATCCCGACGTGTTTCTCCAGGGTGGTGCTCGCCGTGACGATCACGTCGGGATGCCCTTCCCGGGTCAAGCGATAGAGCTCCCGGGCCGTGGCCTCAGGATCTCCACGGCTCGCGGCCAGGAAGGAGACCCATGCGTTGTATTCCTGGGCGTATGGCAGATAAATGAACGGGGTGGGATCCTCACCCAAAGAGTGGATCTTGGCCGTACCGACCACCCCTACCACGGTGACGTCCGGCCACCCCGGAACCTCCACCTGGATGGTCCGTCCCAGGGCCAGGCCTCCGGGCCAGAATCGCTGAGCCATGGCTTCGTTGATGACGGCCACCGGTTGGCCGTCCACCCGATCATCACCGGTGAAGATCCGACCCTCGAGAAGCGGGATGCCCGCCGCCGCGAAGAACCCCTCATCCACCGAGGTGAAATCCACGATATGGGCCGAGCGCCCTTCCGGCGGCGATACCCCATCCACGTTCACATCCAGGAACATGTTGTTGACCGTGTTCAGGTGGATGTTGGAGATGACTCCCACCCGGACCACACTGGGCAACGCCTCCACCTCCTTCCTGAGGGAGGCGATGAGCGCCAGCCCCTCCTCCTGGGAGTAATCCTGGGAAGGGATCATGAAGGAGAGCAGGGCCGTTGGATCCCGTCCGAAACCCGGGTCCATCAGCCTGGAGGCATCGAAGCTCCTGATGAACAGGCCGGCAGCGACCAGGAGGACCACGGACACAGCCATTTGCCCGGCCACCAGGAATCGGCTCAGGGTGAGAACCCTCGGGCTGTCGCTCCCCGTGCCCTCGTCCTTGAGGGTGGGAGCTATCTCGGGGCGAGTGGCCTGGAGGGCCGGGATGAGTCCGATGAGGACTCCGGTGGCCAGGGATACCAACAGGGTGAAACCCAGGACCATCCAGTCGAGGCTCAGATCGAGGCCAAGGGTGAAGGGCGCGGGAAGGGAAACCCTCATCCCCAGCGCCAGGATCCAACGAGCCATGAAAAGACCCACGATGCCGCCCACGACGGCCAGAACGAGAGTTTCGGAGATGAGTTGCCGGATCAACCGCTCCCGCCGTGCCCCCAGGGCAAGCCGGAGTGCAATCTCCTTTCGTCGGTCCACAGCCCTTGCCAAAAGGAAGGATGCCAGGTTTGCGCAGGCGATCAGGAGCACCAACCCCACCACACCCATGGCGAAGTAATTGGCCGAAACCACAGCCTGATCTTCTGACGGATTAAAGACCACGTCCGCAGTGGGAAGGGCCTGAAGGCTGTCACCTTCCTGCCACACCTCCGGAATGGCTTCCCGTAGGTGTCGGGAAAGCTGGCTGAGGGCGCCCTTGGCCTGGGCCAGGGTGGCCCCGGTTCTCAACCGGCCCACCGGCCTGAAAGAATTCCACCCCCTGGATTCGAGGGGGCTTCCCCCCAGGGGCATGAGTTCGCCGATCATCATGATGGGAGCGAAAAAATCCGGCGCGAATCCTCGGAGGGATCCGGGATAGTCTTCCGGGGCCACCCCGACGATCCCAAAGGTCCTGCCACTCAGGACGATGGACCGGCCAACCACCGACGGATCGCCGCCGAAGGCTTTCTGCCAGTAGCGGTAACCGAGGACCACCACCGGATGCGCACCGGGGGCCAGGTGATCCTCGGGGAGGATGGTTCTTCCAAGAGCGGCCCCGATTCCCAGGAGAGGAAAGTAGTTCCCGGTGACGAGTTCTCCCGCCAGGGTCTCGACCCCCTGCTCCGTCTCCCGCTGGGAAAGGGCGTACTGGTAACCGCCCAGCTCGGAAAAAACCTCCCGGGTACCCTCTTGAAGTTCCAGATAGTCGGGATAATTCAGGGGATCGAAGCTGGCCCGGGCCCGGTCCCGGTAGACGTTCACCAGCTCCTCTGGTGCGCGGAGGGGGAAATCCCGAACCAGGATCGCATTCACGACGCTGAAGATGGCGGTGTTGGCACCGATTCCCAGGGCTAGGGAGAGGATTGCCACAGCGGCGAATCCAGGGCTCTTTCCGAGGGTCCGAATGGCGAACCGTGTGTCGGAGAGGAGATCTTCCAGGGGCCTGACACCCGACTCCTCCCGGGTCTTTTCCTTGAATCGCTCCACCCCGCCGAAGTCGATCATGGCCTTACGACGCGCTTCCACCCGGTCCATCCCCATGCGGAGGTTCTTCCTGATCTCCATCTCGAGATGGAAGGAGAGCTCCTCATCCATCTCGGCGTCCAGCCGGTTCTTCCCGAAGAGGGATCGAAGGCGATCGAACATCGGCTCTAGCCAAGCACTTTCATATACGGGGTCCGGTCACTCCTCCCTCAACACCTCCATGGGCTCCGCAACCCTTAGACGCCGGGCCGGGATCACACCGGCGACCAGAGCCGCAAGGATGAGGACTCCGGCTCCACCGCCCACAGCCCATGGATCCAGGGGAGCCACCCCCAGGAGGACGCTCCGGGCCAGGAAGGCCAGGGGAATCGCCAACAGAAGCCCCAACACTACACCCACCCCCGTCGTTTGGATTCCCTGCCCCACCACGGCCCGCACCACCTGCCCCCGTTGGGCCCCCATGGCCTGCCGAATGGCCATTTCCCTGAATCGCTGACTGACGGTGAAGGATACGATCCCGAACACCCCGATGAACGCCAGGATGAGGGCAAAAAGCCCCGTGTAGGTAAGAACCGTGGAGATGATCCGATGGCCCAGGAACTGGTAGTCGATGAGGTCCCGATAGGGCCCGGGATCGATGAGGGTGAACTCATCGGGTCGAAGAGGGGCCTCCTGGCGAAGAATGGGCACCAGCGCTTCGGCACCGACCCGGCCCTTGGCATGGATGATGGCCCGGACCGGAACGTCCTGGAGATAGGAAACCCAGAAGAATGGCCCAGCCCGAGTGCCGCCCGGACGAATGGGAGAGGCTACCACCCCCACAACCTCCAGGGTGGTTCCCGGCCGGTCCTGGCGGGTTCCCGCGTCCATCCAGGCCGTAACGGCAAACCGTTCTCCCACCCCCCCTTCACCTGACAGGTACCTCTCCAGAAAGGTCTCGTTCACCACCGCCACGGGTGTGGCCCCCACGACATCCGTGGCCTGAAAGGGCCTCCCACGGATCAGGGGAATCTCCAGCATCTCCAGGTACCCGGGGGTCACAGCGTTGAATCCGACCGAGGCGGGTTCCCCATTCCCCAACTCCAGGAGGGCCGTAGCGAAATCCTCCATGAAGACATGGGCCTCCGCTGTCCGGCCCAGGGCCACGGTTTCCACCTCCGGGTGGGCTTCGATTCTGGCTGCCAAGGCCAGGAAGTGATCTCGGAGCTGCTCCGGACCAAGCTCCTCCTTCGGGGGCTCCTTCCACATTACTGCAACGTCATCCCCGTTCAGGCCCACATCGTAGGTGGCGGACGCCTGCACACTCCGCATGGCCAGGCCCGCTGCAACGACCAGGGTAGTGGCCGCCGCGACCTGCCCGACCACCAGGAAATTTCGGAGGGTGACCCTTCGCCTTCTCCTCCGACTCTGCCCGGGGCCTTTCTTCAAGGCAGGAGTGAGGTCCGCCTTGGAGCCCTGAAGAGCGGGGCCGATTCCTGCCAACACGCTGGCTCCCAAGGAGAGAGCAAGCGTGAAGAGAACCACACGTCGGTCCGGGCTGAAATCGAACCGCAGGGGCACGTCGACAGGAAGAGGAATGGCCTGAAGATACCCGATGGAGAAGTAGGTCAAATACAACCCAAGCCCTCCACCCAGGAATGCCAGGAGAAGGCTCTCGGAGAGAAGCATTCTCAAGAGCCGGCCTCGTCCGGCCCCGAGGGAGGTTCGGATGGCCATCTCATGAGCCCTGCGGTGGGCCCGGGCCAGAAGGAGGCTGGCCACATTCGAACAGGCCAGCGCAAGGATCAACAGGGCCCCGGCA
>JBDRDQ010000479.1:0-8083 GCA_043820695.1 Gemmatimonadota bacterium
GGTGCTGGCCATGGGAGGCCAGAGCGGCCTGGGCCAGGACATCATGCCCGGAATGCACGGATTGGAACTTGCCGCTGGGCATCACCCAAACGACCTGGCACGGTACCGGGAGCTCATCGGCATGGCTGGGAGCGGGGTCCCCGCGAATCTCTTCGAAGAGGGGACCGGAGGGCCCAACCTGCAGCTCCTCTCCATCCTGAATGTCCGGTATGTGATCTGGCCGGCCTACCGGTTTGGTGCCCTTCCAGGCGGGGAGCCGGTCATGGGAACTACCCTGGGAGGTGACCGGGTCTTTGAGGTAGTGTATGAAATACCAACACTCCCGAGGGCTCGTTTGATCGGCGAAACTGTGGTGTTAAGTGATGATGAGACAGTGCCTTATATCCTATCGCCCGATTTCAGACCTGCCGACGAGGTCGTGTTGACCGAGGCGTCGCCGACCGCTTTGCCTGGTGGGCCCGTGGAGGGTGAGGTACAGTGGGTTGAGAAAAGTCCGAACCGCCTCCGACTCCAGGTCCGGAGTGAATCTCCCGCCCTCCTGGTCCTGGCCGACAACTGGTATCCGGCCTGGAAGGCGGTGGTGAGGGGAGAGGAGGCCCCGGTACTGAGAGCCAACCACACGCTCAGGGCAGTGCCTGTGCCTTCGGGGGAGAGCGAGGTGGTGATCTTTTTCGATTCGGGCACCCTGAGGGGGCCGTTCCTGATGAGCTTGGCCTCCCTGGCTCTGGTGTGCGGGGTACTCTTCATCCGCCCCCGAAGGAGCCCGGCGGAGACCGGATCCGCTGAAAGGGCGTCGTGAGGGAGCCGACCACCCCCACCTCGGGCCTTCTTCGGGCCGGGAAGCTCGTTTTCCGACTTCTCCTTACAGGGGGTGTCACCTGGTTCATCCTGAAGGCCGTCGGGTTCAGCTTGGAGGAGCTCCGGGCCTTCGACCTCTCCAGCTTGGCGCTGGATTGGGGTTTGGTGGCCATCTCCTCTCTGGTTCTCCTCCTGGCCTACCTCTTTTCCGCCGGCCTCTGGGGTCTGATGGTCCGGGAGATCGGAGGCCATGAGGTCGGGTTCGTTCCATCCCTGCGGGTCTTTTTTACGGCGAACCTTGGCCGGTACCTTCCTGGGAAGCTCTGGCAGATCGCCGGATTGGCCTACCTGGCCAAGGGAGAGAGTGTGCCTCCCGGGCCCGCCACGGGATCCGCCATTCTGGGCCAGGCGTTCTCCCTTGCAGGGGCAACCCTGGTGGGGGCTGGCGTCCTCCTAGGAAGCGGGCGAGGACCAACTTTCGGAGGGGTGTGGGCCGCGGTGTTTCTGCTCGTCCTCCTGCTGGGGGCCACCTCCCCCGGAATCCTCAGGGCGGTCCTCTCCCTCTGGTTCCGCCTGGCCAAACAGGATGTTCCGGGTGGTTTCCGGCCCGACCATGCCTTTGGCGTGCGATGGATGGGTCTTTATGCCATCGGTTGGGGCTTGCAGGGATTGGCATTTTGGATTCTGGTAAGGGGTATGGGGTTCGATCTGACCCTTCTCGAGGGTGTCCCGGCGTATCCAGCGGCTTACGTTGCCGGATATGTGGCGCTGTTCGCTCCGGCCGGGGCCGGGGTCAGGGAAGGCGTACTCGTCATGGTTCTGGGGCCGATTCTGGGGGCCGGAGCGGCTGTGGTAGCCCTCGTTGCCCGCCTCTGGACTACCTTGGTGGAGCTTCTTCCCGCCCTGGCGCTAGCCGGCGGGTATCTACGATCGTCCAGGAAAGGGGAGCAGGAAGGTGTCTGAGGCCCGGGTCCTAGTCGTCATTCCGACCTACAACGAGCGGGATAATATCCCCAGGGTGGTCCCGTTGGTCCTGGCGACCCACCCGCAAGTGGAAATCCTGATCGTCGACGACAATTCTCCTGATGGAACGGGGCTTCTGGCTGCCGGAATGGCCCGGGACAATCCTCGTGTCCATGCCCTCCACAGGGGAGGGAAGGGGGGGCTGGGCGGGGCCTACATAGCCGGATTCAGGTGGGGTCTGGAGCGGGACTACCAGCTCTTCATTGAGATGGATGCCGACCTTTCCCATCCGCCCGAGAAGATTCCGGCCATGATCGAGCTCGCCCGGAGGCACCCGGTGGTGGTGGGTTCTCGCTACGTAGGCCGGCGGGTAAACGTGGTCAATTGGCCCATTACCCGCCTCATCATCAGTGTTTTCGGGAGCATCTATGCCCGGGTCATCACTCGGGTGCCGGTGGCCGACGCCACCGGAGGGTTCAACTGCTGGCGACGTGAAGTCCTGGAGGCCGTGGCCCTGGACCGGGTGGAAAGCAACGGCTATGCCTTCCAAATCGAGCTGAAGCTTCGCGCCTGGAGGAAAGGTTTCCGACTCGTGGAGATCCCCATTGTCTTCACCGAAAGGGAGACAGGGGACTCTAAGATGTCCAAGAAGATCGTGTTGGAAGCCGTTTGGAAGGTCTGGAAGCTCAGGTTTCTGGACCTTTTCGGACGGCTCTGAGGGAGGCCTCATTCCATGCCCCTGGTCTATCTCCTCTATCGTTGCCCTCGATGTGGCCAAGACCCTCTCGAGGGCGAGAAGGACGAGGCAACCTGTTCCGCCTGCGGGACCCACTACGCTCGGGGTGGAGAAGGGGGGCTCATCCTCGTTCGAGAGCCTTCCGGAGAGGTGTGGGAGGTGCCCGGGCATATTTTGACTACCGCCATGGAAGGCTGGAATGAAGAGGATCCCTCGGGTTCAGGGGGGACCGGGCCTTCAATCCACCAGGCTCGGGTGGAGGTGAGGAAATCCGGCGCGGAGGCCCCGGTATGGTGGGGAGGGGAGCTTCTGGGATTTGCGGAGGCCATGGGGAAGCCCGCATTGGGAAGCCTCCAGCTTACGGACGAGGCGCTAGTCCTTTCAGCCGTTCCTGGAGAGCAGGAGGGTACCCCCGAAGGAAATGCCTCTGAGATCTGGCTCCTCCTGGAGATCCGGGCTGTCCAGACGAGCTCGAGTTCACTTCAGTTCTCTCCGTCGGGTGGGGGACTGATCCAGTTAAAGTTCCCCGATGACTCGCCCTTTCGCTGGGAGGCTCTCCTGCGGGATGCCCTTCGAAGGGCATACCGGAGGGCGGGTTTGGGAGGAATCGTGGAGTTTCAGCCCAGGATCGTCGTAGGATGACCGGATCCGGGGCAAGACCATGACCTGGTACCGGCTGTTTCAGCTCATCCTGACGCCCTTCGCCCATGCGGTCGCCCGCCTGGAGGTGGTGGGGAGGGAGAACATTCCCAAAACCGGTCCCTTCATCCTGGTTGCGAACCACCAGAGCTTTCTGGATCCCATCATTGTCCAGGTTCTCTGTCGGCGGCCCCTGCATACGCTGGCAAAGAGCACCCAGTTCACGGGGAGGTTCATGGGGTGGGTTTTGCCACGCTCAAATGCAATACCCACAAGGCGTTACCGTATCGAACCTCAAGCAGTACGTGTGGTCCTTCGGCGCCTTGCCGAGGGGGACGCCGTGGGGGTATATCCCGAGGGTGAACGGTCCTGGGACGCCCAACTGCAGCCCTTCAGGAGGGGAACCATCCGACTTCTCCTGAAAGCCGGGGTTCCCGTCATCCCGTGCGGCCTGGCGGGAGCCTACGACGTCTGGCCCCGATGGAGCAAAACCATCAGGCGCCGGAGGATCCGGGTCGAATTCGGGAAGGCCATTCGGTGGCCGGCCATGGATCGAAGGGAAGAGCGAAATGCCTTTGTGCCGGAGGCCGCTGAGCAGTTGAGGGAAACGCTTGCGTCTCTGAGTTCCTGGAGGCCTCCTTTTTCCTCCACCGAACCCCAGGGAGCGATGGCCGTCGGACGGAAGCTGCCCACCTGGTTGGAAGATCCAGCGCTACGCCGGTAGCAGCCCCCTTGGAGGGGCTGGGATTTCCTCGAAGGCTCTTTAACCTCCTCAGGTCGATCAGGTCGATCACATACTTGACATAATATGTATTATGCGACGTAGCTCGACACGAGACGGGGGGATCGTGTTCTGGACAAAATGAGGAGTCGGAAAGAAGCTGCGGCCCCTACCCCGATCGGGATAGGAGCCGCAGGTGCCCCCTAATCAGGAGAAGAAGGCCCTAGGAGGCCCCAGAGACCTCGGCGAGGCGCATTTCCCAGTATTCCCGCTGGGGATCACCTTCATCCATCGAGGAAAGGAGGTCCTCGTAGAGCTCGGCGGCGCCAGCCAGGTCTCCGGCCGTGGTCCGGATCCGAGCGGCTCCTGCGAGAGCTTCGTGTACCTGAAACGGAAGGTCGGCGGTGTTGGAAATGCGGAGAAAGAGGGTTTCTGCGTCTTTCGGACGGCCGGCTTCCTCATAGGCTGCGGCCAACAGGAAAGCGGCCTGAAGCCCAATGGGCGCCGTGTTCATTTCCCGGACGGCTGGAGCGAGTGCATCGATGGCCTCTTCCGGGGTCCCATCCTCGAGGAGGGCTTGGCCCAGGACCAGACGGGCCTCCATTGCGTACACTGTACCCTCGAACTGGTCCAGGTATTGGTAGAGGTCGGCCTTGGCCGTTTCCCGGTCTCCGTACGCAATGGTCGCCTGCACCTGCTCGAGCCGAACCACGGCCTGCTCTTCCCAGGAGCCCCTGTAGTTCTTGTAGTAGACGCCTCCTGCCACCAGAACCGCCAGAACGATCCCAACGAGGATCAGAAGCTGGCTATGGTCCTTCGTCCATTGGACCAGCTCCAGCGTCTTTTCCACGAAGACGTCTTCGGCTCCCTCTTTATCCTCTGGCCGACGGCGGGAGGACGGATGTTTGGTTTGGCTCATTCTTAGCTCGCTGGACCGGTCATGAGACTCGGAAAATGTTTGAAAAAGCTAGCCTTACGCGGTTTTAGGGTCAACGGATGCCCGGCCGGCACGGACGGACTCCCTGTGGGTTTCCGGCGAGTTTCCGGCGAGTTTCCTGAGGGTTTCCCGAGGGTTTCCTGAGAATTGCCGGCGCCAGCTACCTGGCCAACTCCTCCGGACGTAGGATCCGGAACTGACCCTCCGCCTGCTTCAGGACGCCTTCATAAATCCAGTGGTTGAGGAGAGTCGTGACGGTAGATCTGTGGCACCCTGACATGTCGGCTAAAACCTTGTGCGTCAATCGGATAGGGATTCTGATGCCGTTCTTTTCCTCTCCCCTTCCCAGACGGTTGGACAGGTGCAGGAGCAGGGTCCCTAGGTTCGCCGAGGCGCCTCCAGCCCTCTTGGGGCCTGCCAGGGCACGGGCCAGAGCCAACTCTTCCTCTTTGGCCAGGAGAAAGGCGCCGTAGGTCTTGGAAGCGGATCGAAAGGCCCTGTTCACAGCCTCCCCGGGGAGGACGGTGACCTGAGTTTTCTCCCCGGCCCTGGCTCCCGTCCTCCGGTGGGTCCCTGGGAGTAGGCCCTCCTCCCCACTGAGCTCCCACGGCCCCGCCACGGCAACGACACTCTCTTCCGGGGCCCCGTGGTGGTTGGTCAGTCGCAGATGGCCGGTTCGGACCATGAAGATCTCTCCGCCGGGGTCTCCGGGTGAGAAAAGGACCTCGCCCCGGCTCAACCACCGGTTCTCCCCTTTTTTCACAAGCCGATGGAGCTTCCGGTCCCTCCTGGGGACCACCTTCAAAGGCATAGAACCTCCTTCAGATCCGGTCCCCGTCCCTCAGCCGTGGATGGAGTGCCAACGCAGTGCCGAGAAGAAGGGCCGGCATGGAGACCATAGCGGCCTCCCGGGGGCCGATCCAGTCCGCGAGAGCCCCGGTCACAAGGACTCCAAGCGACCCGACGCCCCAGGCCAGCCCCATGACGATGCCGGATCCCACCGCAGCGCTGTCGGGAAGCAGCTCCTGGGCCCTCACAACGATGGTGGGCATCATGGCCATGCCGAAGAACCCTGCAGCACCTGCCATGATGTAGGCTGGCGCCTGCCCCGGCGTCAAAGAGACCGCCAGGAGGTGGGTGGGAAAGGCGAAGAAGGTCAACGCGGCGAGGAGGCGACCCCGGTCCATGCGGTCGGCAAGAACGCCTCCTGCGAGGGTGCCCAGAGCCTGGGTGCCGAGGTACAGGCTTAGAGACAGAGCGCCGACAGCCTCGGATGCCCCCGCTCGGGACGCCACGATGGGTCCCATGGTCAGGAACACCCGCTGTGCGAAAGCTCCTACCACGCTGATCCCGAAAATGAGGCCCAATGGCCCCTGAAGTTGCCGTAGGATCTTTCTTGGAGATGGAGGTAGTTTGGCCTCCCCGCCGGTTCGGCCCGGCGGAAGGAGGGGGTAAATGACGAGGGCCACCAGAATTCCGGGGAACATGGCCACCCAGAGCTTCTCCAGACCGATCCAGCCCACCAAACCCACGGCGATGAGAGGGCCGATGGCCCAACCGAGGCTTCCTCCCAGGGAGAAGACCGACATCCGAAGCCCGCTCCCCTTCCCTTCCGAGATCCGGGCGGCCATGGAGGCCCCGGGGGGGTGGAATACGGCGCTCCCCAGCCCTCCCAGGATGAGAAAAAGCATCAGAATCCAGAAGGAAGTGGTTACTCCCATCATAGACAGAAAGGTCGCGGAGAGGAGGGGACCCAGGACAACGAAGATCCTTCTCCCGTACCGGTCCGACAGGTATCCCATCAGGGGTTGGAGGACCGAAGCGGCCAGGGAGAGGCTCATGGCCAGGGTGGCTGCCAGGGCGATGGAGAGCCCCAGCTTGTCCATGATTCTCGGAAGAAGGGGGGACAGGAAGGCGGCGTAGGCATCATTGACCCCGTGGGCCAGGGCCACCACCCCCGCCAGGTAAGCCGCGCTCCTGACTGGCCTGACTGGGAGGTCAGGGCGGGGGTGGATACTGGAAGTGGCCAAAACGGTCCTTGGATCTGAGGGCACGCACCGGGGCGGATCGGCCACTAAGCTCAATGAAAGTGCCGGGGCCGCAAGGGCCGGGCCCTGCCCCTAGCGGAATTCCGATCACAGTCCCATCCTAATTGAAGCCGAGCCCATTTATGATGTTACTTTATATCAACGGATCTAAGTCATTGAACAACAACATTGTTTTGGTGCGCCTGGTCGGGCTGACATGACCGGGACCGACGACACCCGGGGCATGGAAGAAGCCCGAGCAATCCTGGGCTTGGCCCGGGTCGTGAGCGTGCTTTCCGGGGCCGGAGTAAGCGCAGAATCCGGTGTTCCCACCTTCCGGGGGGACGGGGGACTCTGGAAATCCCATTCCCCTGAAGAGCTGGCCACTCCCCAGGCCTTCCGCAGGGATTCGAGGCTGGTCTGGGAGTGGTACGAGTGGCGAAGAGGCCTGATCAGGGGTTGCAGGCCGAACCCGGGGCATGAAGCTCTGGCCCGATTCGCCCTGGGATCCCGAACGGTCAGGATCGTCACCCAGAATGTGGACGGGCTCCATGAGGAAGCGGCCCGGAGGGCTGCCGGCGCCGGAGATCCCTCCCCTGCTTTCCCTCTGGAGCTCCATGGGTCCATTTTTCGGGTCCGATGCACCTCCTGCACCTACTCCATCCCACACCGGGATCCCATCTCCACCGAGACTCGGGGCGATCTGCCCCGTTGCCCGGTCTGCTCCAGCCTTCTGAGGCCAGGGGTGGTGTGGTTCGGGGAATCGCTGGACTCCGGGGTCCTTTCAGAGGCGTTTCGGGTGGCTAAGGCGTCCCAGGTATGCCTGGTAGTGGGTACCAGCGCCCTGGTGCATCCCGCCGCTTCGGTCCCCCTGGTCACGCTCGAGGGGGGGGGGAGCATCATCGAGGTGAACCCTACCGAAACTCCCCTCACCCGGCAGGCCCGGGTCTCCTTGAGGGGGGCTTCCGGTGAGCTTCTCCCAAAACTCCTGGAGGGGCTGGACAGCCCGGGAACCTCGAAGATCCGGTAGTGTTTTGGATGGTAGGGCTTACGAGACTTTCTCAGGGACCCAAGGCGTTGCGCATGAAGAGACCATATCTCGGTGTGGCATTCCTTACCCTCCTCCTCCTTCAGGCTTGTGGGGACTCCACCTCTTCACCCGTGCCCAATAGGGTGGTGATCAGCCCATTTTCGAACAGCATGGTCGCCTTGGGAGAAACCCTTCAGTATTCGGCCCGCCTGGAGGACAAAAAGGGCAAGGA
>JBDRDQ010000480.1:0-10462 GCA_043820695.1 Gemmatimonadota bacterium
TTTTATTGTGGGTGTGGCCATCCCCTTTTCGTTCAGGAGGCGCCTGGTCCGGGGGGATTCCCGGCGGGGGCTCCTCCGCCACGTGATCCGACGCTCCCTCATCCTCTTCTTTCTTGGCCTCTTCATGGCGGCGTATCCCCGATTCGATCTGGGAAACCTTCGCATCATGGGGGTTCTACAACGGATCGGGGTGGTCTATCTGCTGGCGGCGTCGGCCTTTCTGTTTCTGGGACGTCGGGGACGGATTTGGGCCGCGGTTGGACTTCTGCTCGGGTATTGGGCCCTCCTCACCCTCGTACCGGTGCCTGGATTCGGTCCGGGGGACCTTTCCCCCGAAGGGAATCTGGGGGCCTACCTGGACCGGATGATCCTGGGAGACCGCCTCTGGAGGGGCACCTGGGACCCGGAGGGCCTACTGAGCACCCTCCCGGCTGTGGCCACCACGCTCTTGGGGATCTTCACAGGGGAGTGGTTACGTTCTGGGAGGACCCCGGAGGCCAAAGTGAGGGGTCTCCTGGCCGGCGGGATCGCCGGGATCGGCATGGGCCTCCTGTGGGGCCTCAGCTTTCCCATCAACAAACCGCTCTGGACCAGCTCTTATGTCCTGTTCACGGCTGGATCTGGCCTGGTCTTGCTTGGTCTTTTCTACTGGTTGATGGAGGTCAGAGCCCTCCAGTCCTGGGCCAAACCCTTCGTCGTTTATGGGATGAACGCCATTGCCGTTTTCGTCGCCTCGGGGTTGGTTGCGAAGCAAATGGGCCTGACCAGGGTAGGATTGAGTGAGGTGCCGTTGAAGGCCTGGATCTACAATGAACTTTTCGCCTCCTGGGCCGGGCCGCTGAACGGCTCCCTCCTCTTCGCGATGTCCTACGTCCTGATCTGGCTGGCCATCATTTGGGCTCTTTTTCTGCGACGGATCTTCATCAAAATCTGACTATGAGTCCGAAGTCGACCCCATCCGCTTCAGGAAGACCACCATCCGCTTCAGGAGGTCCACCGGCCCGGAAGGCGGGATCCGGTCGATCCCGGGTGGCCTCTCCCGGACGATGGGCGGCTTGGGCCACCGGTTTTGCTCTCTTCTTCCTTCTCTTATCCCTCCTGGCCTTGGCCCTCGTGCCCATCTGGTTGGAGCGGGACGTCGGGGATGTGGAGGACAGAATCCAGAAGGTCCTGGAACCTGGCGAAAGGCTCGCCGCCAAGATCCAGTTTGCTCAAGCCCGGCAGATGGAGGCGTTCCACTCTTTTCTCCTCCTTGGGGATGCCCGTGCAAGACTTCGGTATAGAGAGGCGAGGGCGGAGGAAGCTGCGGCCTTCGATACCCTTGGGGTCCTGACGGAGGGCATGTCCATCCGGGTGAAGGAGGAAATGGCCAACCTGGGGCCTCTCTCCTTCTCCTGGCATCTGAGCCATGAGGAGATGCTCAGCCAGGACGTTTCACCTGAGGGGCCGACCCAGGGCATCTACTCCCAGGGCATCTACGCTCAGGGCTTCCGTCAGATGCTGACGACCGAACAAGCCGCCTACGCAGAGGTGCTTTCAGCCTCCAAGGAGCTGAGGGATGCCCTTTCGGTGGAGATGCAGCTCGGCGAGTCCGCCATGGCCAGGGCCAGATTTCTCCAGGCCCAGTACACGCAGATCCTGATTGTTCTGGGCCTGATTGCCACCGTCGTTGTCCTCATCCTCGCCTGGTGGCTCCGAACCCTCATGGAAGAGTCGGAGACCCGACGTAAAGAGGCTCACAGGGCCCGCCGGGAGGCGGATGGCCTCCTGGGTGCGACGGGAGATGGTGTCCTGGGGATGGACCTGATGGGCCAGTGCACTTTCCTGAACAGAGCCGGAGCGGAGCTCCTGGGGTACTCGTCTCGAGCGGTGGTGGGGAGGGACGTACACGATCTTCTCCACCACTCCCACCCGGATGGGCGGCCCTTCCCCCGGGAGGCCTGCCCGATACTGAGGGCCATCGCCACAGGGGAAACGGTGTCCGGACAGAACGGAACTCTCTGGAGGGCGGGACGGGAGCCCTTTCCTGTCAAGATCTCCCTGAGGGCGATGAGGGATGGGCCCGATCCGAGGGGGGCAGTATTGAGCTTCACCGACATGACCGAAACCCGGGCTGCGGAAGAATCCCTCCAACGGGCCGTTCGGGCCCGGGACGAAGTCCTGGCGGTGGTCTCCCATGACCTCAGAAATCCCATCGGAACCATCGTCTCTGCCGCGAGTCTTCTCCTGACTCTGAACCCCTCTCCGGAAAAACGACGGGAACATCTCCTGGCGGTGAAACGATCGGCTGAGAGGATCAACCGGCTCATCCAGGATCTCCTTGACGTGGCTCGCCTGGAGGCGGGGGCCCTTCCGGTCTACCCGGGACCCTTTAACGGGGAGCTCCTTCTGCACGAGGTTCTGGATGCTCATCGCGGGAGAGCTGAGGATAAGGGGGTTTCCCTCCATGCCCTGGTTCCGAAAAGGGTCCCCGTTGCATGGGGGGATCGCCACCGGGTGACCCAGATCCTGACGAACCTGGTTGAGAACGCTTTGAGAGAGACGTCGAGGGAAGGGGAGATCACCGTTGGGGTTCAGGAGGACCCCTCCGGCTCCGGACTCCGCTTCTTCGTTTCGGACACCGGCCCGGGCATTCGGGCCGAGGATCAGGCCCGCCTCTTCGATCGGTTCTGGCAGGTGAGCCGCAAGGACAAGGGAGGGGCGGGACTGGGGCTTTCCATCGTAAAGGGGATTGTGGAGGCCCACGAGGGGAGGGTCTGGGTGGAGAGCGAGGTAGGGAAGGGGAGCACGTTCTGGTTCCTCCTACCGGAAGGTCCCCAGGAAGGCGCCCAGGAGGGCGCCTGGGAGGGCGCCCAGGAAGGCGCCTAGGTCAGGCCCATCCGCCAGACCAGCAGCCGCTCCACCTCGTTCGTCGTTAGCCGGGTTATCCCCAACTCTGCGGCTGCCGACGCCTGGTCCAGGTCATCTACCGTCCATGCCATGACCTCCACCCCAGCACCGAGGGCCTCTTGGACCCCTCGGGGGTTGGCCAGGGCTACACCTATCTCCATATCCAGAAGGGATCCCTCGTCGACGATGGCACGGTCCAGGGCCTCCGAGAAGTGGTAGGGATTGTCAATCAGGTAGGCTCGCCGGATCTCCGGGGCGATGCGTCGCAACTGGTTCATGACGACCCAATCCGCGGATAGGAACACAGCGGCGGATGTCATCCCCGTGTCCCGAGTGATGCCGACCATCCGGTCCAGATCGTGGATCTCCCGATATCCCTTGATGTCCTGGTAGACCCGGAACACCCGTCCTTTGAGGTTCGCCAGCGCCTCTTCCTGAGTGGGGATCCTCTCTCCGGTGAACTCCGGACCATACCAGCTTCCTGCATCCAGCGCTTTGAGGTGGGCGAGAGGCCGCCTTTGAAGCGGACCGACGCCATTGGTGGTGCGCCCCAGCATGGGGTCATGAAACAGAACCGGGGTTCCGCAGGCGGCCGCCTGAAGATCGAACTCGACGGACTCCACGCCGGTCTCGATAGCCGCTTCCAACGCGGACAGGGTATTTTCCGGCGCGCGAGCGCTGAAACCACGGTGGGCAATGATCTCGGGTGTCGGACGGGAGCTCATGGCGCCGGAAGTCGGCCCAGTGGGCCGTCCGAACCGGCACGGAGTTGGGCGTCGAAGCTGGCCGTATCCTCCAGCCGTTTCATGGAGCTTCCCAGGGACTCCACCTGAGCCTCCATGAGCGCCATCCTTCGCTCCATGATCTGCACGGACTCATCCATCCCGCGAGACTCGAAAACCCGGGCCAGGGCCTCCACCACCGGTTTGAGGGCGAACCGGGCCGTAAGCCCGATCACCGGAATCAACACGACGGATATTCCCATGATTACGGCGATAATCGACGTGAGATCGATCGGCATGACTTCCATGGACTGGTCTCCCTCTTTTATGGGAAATCGGCCCAGCCGATTTCACCGTGTGTTAAACGTGGAAATGGTGCGTGTCACCCGACGCCGGCGCAAGGATTTTCCTCTTTTCGAACCTTTCCGGAGTTAACCTCGTCCAAGCAGGTTGGGAGGAAGAGGTAGTTTGGAGAAACCCCGATCGGGTTGGTTGTGATCCAGAACCCAGACCAGGAAGGGCAGGACGTTGTCCTCGCCGCGGGTGGAAATCC
This sequence comes from Gemmatimonadota bacterium, assembly GCA_043820695.1. Lineage (GTDB taxonomy): Bacteria > Gemmatimonadota > Gemmatimonadetes > Longimicrobiales > Gaopeijiaceae > JABDNZ01. Next base: position 4,165 of record JBDRDQ010000480.1, read on the forward strand.
GCAGGCCTTCGAGCGCCTGTACCGGTGCCACCACGGCCGGGTCCATACCCTGGCCCTTCGCATGGCAGGGGTCGATTGGGCGGAAGATCTGACTCAAGAGGTCTTCATTCGGGCTTGGACGAAACTTGGGACCTTCAGGGGTGAGTCGTCTTTCGGGACCTGGCTTTACCGCCTGGCCGTAAACCTGATCCTCTCCCGGCGTGAGACCCTGAGGCGGAGGTGGCAGCGACACCTGCCCGGGGACGGACTCCTGGATCGGCTGCCGGCCAGGGAGAGGCACCCCGGCATGGCCATGGACTTCGAAGCCGCCCTTCAACGCCTCCCGGAAGGGGCGAAGCAGGTCTTCGTGCTGTACGACGTGGAAGGTTATCCCCACGCCGAGATCGGAGAGCTGATGGGTATCAGCACCGGGACCTCCAAATCCCAACTCCACCGAGCCCGGATGATGCTACGGGAGTACCTGAAATGAAGAGGGGCGTCAAAATGAAGAGGGGCATCTCGATGAAAAGGGCATCAAAATGAAGCACCCTGATCCTTCCCGTTTGTCTGCCCTCCTCGATGGAGATCTCGGCCCCCCGGAGGTCCGGGAGATCGAGAGACACATGGAGGGGTGTGCTACCTGCTCCTCGTTGCTCGCTGACCTCCGGGCCCTTCAGCGCCAAGCCCGGGATTTGCCGGACCGCCTTCCTTCCAGGGATCTCTGGCCCGGGATCGCCCGTGCACTCCAAGAGGAGGGGGTGCGAAATCCCGACGTCATCCGCCTGCATCCTGCCGCATCCGCCCCCCTTCAACCGAAGCGTCGAGGCTTCCACCTATCGGTCCCCCAGGCCGTGGCCGCCTGCCTTGCGCTGGCGATGTTTTCCGGCGTGGTCGGAGCTCGCTTTGGGCAGGGGTGGGCGTCCACGAGGGAGGTTAGTCAGGAAAGGGCCTCCCAGGAAGCACGGTCTTCCTGGGTGAGCCTGGTCAGGGAGGCTACACCGGGGCTGGAGGCGACCGCTCTCGAGGTCGCCCGCCTGGAGCGGGTCCTGGCCGGACATCGGGGGGAGCTCGATCCCCTCACGGCCGGCGTCCTCGAGAGGAGCCTGGGCACCATAGACCGAGCCATCGGTGAGTCGGTTTCAGCTCTTCGGGCCGATCCCGGAAACCGGTTCCTGGAGAACAACCTGGAACGGGCGATTCTGGCCAAAGGCGAGTACCTCCGTGATGCCGCCTTCCTGGTCGCCCCCATTTCCTGAGGAAACTCCATGAACGGAACGCTCGCCCTCCTCCTTCCCCTGGGAACCCTTGCCTCCCCTGGAGACACGCTCGTGGAGGTTCGTAGGGGAGATCGCCTGATCCTCCGGGACTTCGGGGGCTCGGTGTACGTGGAGAGCTGGGAACGACCCTTTCTCCGGGCGGAGGTCGGGGCGAAGGAGTCCGCATCCTTCCGGGTCCAGCGCTCGGGAAGCAGCCTGGAGCTTCGATTGGCCGACGGGGAGGCCCGGAACAGGGAGGAGGAACTCCGGCTGGTTTTGCCTCCCTGGCTGAACCTCGAGATCACTGGAAGGGCGCTGGAGGTTGAGGTCCGGGACCTGAAGGGGGAGCTGATGGTCAGGAACTTCCGGGGAGACCTGTCCTTTCGGAACCTGGCCGGAAAGGTGGAAGCCTACACCGTGGAGGGCGGCATCGAAGCCTACAACCTGACGGGGTCGGCCCGCCTTCGCACGGGAGACGACGACCTTTTCGTAGGGAGCTCGTCCGCTGCCCTGGAGCTGGAGACGGTGGAAGGGGAGATCCGGATGGAGGGGATCGACTCCCATCGTGTCTCCGCAAAAACAACGGAAGGGGAGATCGAGTTCTCCGGCCGCCTTCTGGCGGGTGGGGAGTACGGCTTTTTCTCCCATGGAGGAGAGATACAGCTCCGTTTGGCGCCCCCGGTGAATCTGGAAGCGACGATCCTGGCCTATGAAGGGGATTTCGAGTCGGATTTTCCGGTGAAGGCCAAGGGCTACAGGTCCGGGGAGGGACTGGAGTTCACCCTCGGGACCGGAGGAGCCCGCCTGGTCATCGAGACCTTCGATGGAGAAATCCGGCTTTTGCGGGTCCCGGGCGTCGGGGACCGAAATGACGATCGCTGAGGCGAACATTGAGACGAACATCGAGGCGAACATTGAGGCGAACATTGAGACGAACATTGAGGCGAACTCTGATTTGAGGAGAGAAACGATGAAAAGCGATTCATCGAGAAAAATTACCTTGAGAAGGTTTGCCCTGGGTATGGCCTCCCTGGGGTTAGCGGCCTTGGTGATGCCCGTGGCTGGGTCAGGACAGGAGGAGCACCGCGTCCGGGGGTCTGAGGTGGCCGTCTACAACCTGGCTGGGGCCGTTGAGGTCGTTCCCGGATCGGGGAGTGAAGTGGTCGTCCAAGTCACGCGGGGTGGGAAGGACGCCGGGCAGTTGGAGGTTGGCGTGCGGGAGGTCGAGGGCCGGCAAGCCCTAGTCATCCGTTATCCGGCCGACCAGGTGATCTATCCGGAAGTGGGCAGGGGATCGAGGACCCAGATCAGAGTGCGGAGCGACGGCACCTTCTTCGGTGATCGGGGGTCGCCGGACACCAGAGAAGTCAGGATCTCAGGATCGGGCAGCGGACTGGAGGCATGGGCGGACCTTCGTATCGAGGTGCCGCGAGGAAGCAACTTCGCCCTCTTCCTCGCCACCGGTGAAACGAATCTTCGGGAGGTGAATGGGAGCGTTCTCATCGATACCGGCTCGGGAGCGGTCCATGCCCGCGCTTCCGCCGGAGACCTCTCCATCGACACTGGGTCCGGGGCTGTCACGGTCCGGGGATTCGAAGGAGATCTGGACGTGGATACGGGATCCGGGAGCATTGAGATCCATGACGTACGGGGGGACCATATCAGGATCGACACAGGCAGCGGATCTGTCGCCGGCTCACAGCTGGTGGCGACTTCCGTGGGGGTGGATACGGGCTCAGGAGCGATTGATCTGCGGGGGGTGTCTGCGCCTGATATGAGCTTGGACACGGGGAGCGGGAGCGTAGAGGTGGAGCTGTTGGGGGACGTGGACCGCCTGGAGATCGACACCGGCTCCGGTTCTGTAACCATCTGGGTTCCGGCCACGGTGGGAGCCGAGGTGGAGATGGATACCGGTGCGGGGGGGATCGACCTGGACCTTCCCCTGGAAGTGCGGGAGGCCAGGAGGGATTACGTAAGGGGAATCCTGGGGGATGGTCAGGGAAGAATCCATGTCGACACCGGTTCGGGACGGGTTCGCCTTATCGGGCGGTGATCTCATCAGTCTGAAAGGAAGACCCGGATTCCGGCGAATCCAGGAGGGGGGGCTGAGGAGCCCCTCCTTTTCTTTTTCGGTGAAGATGCCGAGTTTTTTGAAAGCCCGCCTCGCCCTGGATACTCAGAACCGCAGGAGCCAATTCAAATGCGGCCCGATCCCTCCCAGTTCACCTTCTGGCACCCGGTTCATGTTCGATTCAAGGATATCGATATCGGGGGGCACGCCCACCACTCCCTGGCTCTGGTCTATTTCGAGGAGGCCCGGGCCGCGTATTGGAAGGAGGTAGTCGGCCGGAGGGAGCTGGATGAAATCGACTTCATTCTTGCGGAGGCCAGCGTCCGGTACCATCAGCGGGTCCTGTACCCTCTTGAGATGATGGTGGGGGTCAGGGTCTCCGTGTTGGGGAGAAAACACTTTGTGATGGAGTACCTGTCTTTGGGGGAGAATGGGGAGGAGCTCCTGTCCGGGGAGACGACCATGGTCATGTTCGACTACGGGTCGGGTAGATCGAAGAAGATGCCTCCTGAGGTGAGGGCTGCGGTGGAGGCCCGGGAGGGTTTGGGCGGAGTCGGTGGCGAAAGGGAACGAACCGGATAGGGCTGGTGGACTCCGGATCTTTTTGCTACGTATTCTGTAATAGTACGTGAGGTAAGGGAGTATGGATCCCAGGGACAATCGGTGCGGGGTGGTGGCTTTGGCGGGTTTTCTGGGTTGCGGTTGACCTTAACTCCCGCCTCAATATAGATTTTCGGAATTCAGAAGGGAGTGCGCCGGTTTCCGGGGGGGCCACTCACTTTCTTCGGGGGATCATGGTGGTCCTCCGACCCGCCCGCATGCTTCTTGCGGCTTCCCCCGGATGTGCTTTGTTGGACCCCAATCCAGGGAGAAGGTACCATGAATGGACGGCTCCGGCTTGGGCTCTTTGCCCTGGTCTCCGCTAGCCTCGCGGCCATCCCGTTTCATCCTCAGACCGTGTCGGGTCAGGAAGCATCTGCCCGCTTCCGTGTCCTGGTTCCGGAGATCCAGGGACTGAACGGCGCTGACAAGAGGTTCGGCGAGCGTCTGGCGGATCAGCTTCGGGATCTCATCAACGCGATGGATCGGCATGTCCCCATCGAGGAAAAAGAGCTGAAGGATGCTCTGAAGAAATACGATGTGGACATGGAGGACATGGACTGCACGAAGGCCCGGCAGTTGGCCGGACTCATCAATGCCCAGGTCGTCTTTTGTGGGAATTATACTCCCGAGGGCGGGAACTTCCGGGTGGAAACGAAGTTCATCGACTCCGCCGGGGAGGAGTTTCCCGTTGCGGCCATCGCCGTTCCCGAGCGGGGCCAGCGAGAGGCTGCCCAGCACATCTACGAGGCCCTACAGCTTCAGTCCGACCAGGCCAGCTACGCCCAGTTTTGCGGCGACTATGCCTCCAGCCAGCAGTGGGATGACGCCCTCAACAGTTGCGGCCGGGCCATCGAACTTAACCCGAGGTCCGTGAACTCCAGGTATACCAGGGCTGCGGTGTACAGGGAGATGGACCGGCTCGAGGAGGCGCTGGCCGAGTTCCAACAGGTTCTCGAATTGGATCCTCTTCACGAAGCCGCGATGCAGAACGCCGGCTACATCTCTGCTCTCCTGGGTCAGGATGACCAGGCCAGGGATTTCTATCAGCGGTACCTTCAACTGGATCCCACCAACTCCTCCGTTCGGATGCGTGTGGCTTACGAGCTTGCGCAGGCCGGTGATCCCCTTGGTGCCATGCAGTTCATCGAGACCGGCCTGGAGGTCGCCCCGGACAACGTTGATCTGCTGAAGCAACACGGGGGGTTCGCCTTCACGGCGGGCGCCGAGCTCAACCAGGGGCAGGCGGAAATGCCACCCGAGGCTGCCGAACTGTTTCGGAAAGCCCAGGCCTCCTATGGAAAGGTTTATGCCATCCAGCGAGCCGACATGGATATGGGACCCCTCCGGAACATGGTCATAGCTCATATCAATCTTGGTGAGTTCCAGGAGGCGGTGGAGTTGGGCGCCCGGATCCTGGAGACCCATGGGAGCGAGGCGGCCATCTGGTCCATCTATGCCGACGCCCTGCAAAGGGCTGGCCGGGTGGATGATGCCATCGCGGCGCTGAACCGGGTAAAGGAGTTGGACAACGAGTATCCGAACGTATCCGTCCGCCAGGGGAACTGGCTCCTCCAGGAAGGTCGGATCGAAGAGGCGATCCCGGTACTCCGGGATGCTGCCGTGCGGGGCGAGCAATCTGTAGACGCCGTCGCGGACATGGTTTTCAACAACGCTTACCAGAAGGGCGTCCAGCCCCAGGATTGGGGCTATGCCATGCGTGTCATCCGGTTGGCAAAGGACTTCGACGTCTCCAGTCTCACAGCTCAGAAGCTGAACTTCTGGCTGGGGTACTCCCTCTTCCAGGCTACGCGGGTCCAGCAGGAGCCGCAGACGCTGGAGACGGCCCAGGCTACCTTGCCTCGATTCCAGGAAGTCCTGCGCCTCATGCAGGGCTCCGGAGAGTATGCCCAGCGGAACAATTTCGAGAAGAACAGGCAGGACGTGATCACGGCTACGAACACGTTCATCGAAATCCAGGACGCTATCATCAGGCGCGGTCGTTAGACACGGGTTTTTTCTCCCGAAATTAGGCGGCGCCGCCGGGGATTCCCGACGGCGCCGCATCTTTTTTGTACCCCGGCCCTCCTCCCTCCGATCGTGGTCCCCCTCCCAACCGCACCGCCCACCGGACGCCTGAAAGCCACCGTTCATCGGCAGGTGGGGAGAAGTGGGGGAATCCAATTTTCCCCGAATATAAACCGAAGAAACCGAGTCATCACAGACCCTAAACGCTTGGAAACCCCTGTAAAATAAGGGAAAAATGGTCGAGCCCACGACCACCTCGGCCTGAGCGAGGAGTGCAAGAATATCAAATTAAGGCTCTTGCGTTCCTCATTTCTGTACCCTATTTTGCCTTAAAGCACCACTTCATACCACTTCTACCCACTGA
>JBDRDQ010000481.1:0-4625 GCA_043820695.1 Gemmatimonadota bacterium
CGATAGCCGGGTCTGGCCTCAACGGTTTCAATTGGACTCAGCAAAGTTCACTCCAGCGGCGGAATTCTTGTCAGTGGTTCAAAAGCTCGGGCCTGGCGCCACGCCTCCCCCAACTCCAGACGATGTTGGAATGCCCACTCCAGCACAAGACCGAAGACCCGAGGGGGGAGCTTTCCTCTTGATACCCTCAGGTGGTCGATGAGGATCACCGCTTCATCACCTGAATAGACGACGTGAATATGGGGCGGAGGATGGTCTTCGTAGTAGACGTAGACGGAGATCCCGAGGAATTCTGAGATCTTGGGCAAGAGCCGATGCTCCAAAAGGGCTTGGGTCCTTCGGGCTCGGGGGGACCCCTACCTGGGATTCCTCCTAGAATCTGGACAGTGTTCCCAAAGCCCGGGCGGAGCCATTTCGCAGTGGGCCTGATTTGCCGAACCGTCCTCTAAGGCAATGCGGCCGATTTCCAGCATCTTCCCTCGGGTCACATAGGGGATATCCTGTCCGCCCGAGGCGCTGATGCAGGAGTGAGGGGGGGTGGTGCCGAATTGTTGGCGGAGTAGGGTCTGAACAGAACCTAGGCGACCTGCGTCACCTCGACACCCATCTCGTGCAAGAATTCCGGGGCCAGATCGGCACCGTTGGGCCACTCGATGGTTCGTGTTTCCGGGTTGACCCTCACCTGGCTGAAAGCCGTCTGATCGCGCAACGATTCGAACACCTCGCCCTGTAGCCTGTCTTCCGAGGTCCCGGGTTGTTTGGGTTCCGGGGACGGCCGCCCTTCAACCCGTTCTTTCGGGCGGCCCTCGCCTTCGCCTCGCTCCTTACCTGACCCATGATGCGTGGAGCCCATTCCTGGAGACACTTAGTAGTTCAGTCACGAGGTTGTCCCAGCGGCCTTGGAGTCGGTCGATGCTGGCATGGCCCTGGCCGGTGCAGGTGGCCTAACCTGATGTCGTTGATCCGTCAGGCCAACGTACATCCCCGCCCACGACGGCCACGCTCCTCCGTACCTTCTGGATCCGGATCGCGGCATCGATCCGCTCGAGCGTCCCGTCCAGGAGCGGCAAGGGCTGGGGAGCTTCCCCTTCCCACGCCAGGGCGGAGTCGATCGCCATCTCGAGGGAGGCGGCCCTTTGGCGGGGTTCCTCCTCCAACCACACGATCCTGAGAGGGTTTTCCCCCGCGGCGAAGGCCAGGCAGAGCCCCTCCCTGTCCAGGACGGCGTCGGGGCCCCAAAGCGCCCCTTGGAGCGGGGTGCCCTCCCCGACCGAGAGGGGCAGAGCCAGGCGGAGGTATGCCCGAAGAAGTGCCCGGGCCGCCGTTAGCCCATCCATGGTGTCCCGAATCCTGGCGGCGGATTCCCGGTCCTCTCCGGTCATTCCCGATGTCGTCGGGTCGGCCCGGCACACCGTGGTGAAGACGTTGTCCAGCGCCGCGGAGGCGTACCGCCGCAACTCGGCGTCGATGGCCCCCTCCAGCGTCCTCAGCACCGACGGCCTCGGAGCGGATACCTCCCATGCCCCCGGTTCGGCCAGGAGGTCCGGCCAAAGCTCGGCCACGAAGTGGCCCCAGGGATCGGCCACGTGGACCCGGGTCTCAAGCACCTTCTCGCTGTTCTCGTCTCCCGCCATCTCTTCCGTTCGGCGCAGCACGAACGGTCCAGTCACCCCGTAGGTGGCCAGCGTGCCACGGCTACCGAACCGGAGCTCCACCTCCGCCCGGGTGCGAGTGAACGTCAACCGGTCGTGACGCTTCCCGAAGATCCCCAGACGTCTCCGGAAGTCCTTCCGTGCGACGCTGTCCTGAAAGGCGAACCGATAGCCGAGGGTTGCCTCCTCCAGGGCCAGGACGGCGGCGGTCCTCACCTCCTGCGGGACGGAGGCGGCGATCCAAGTGGGCACGTCGAGAGGTGGGAGCCCTTCCTGCACCGGCTCCATGCGGCTCAAGACAGCGTCCGCCGGGATCCGGCGCAGATGCGTCTGCCGGTGTCGCTGGGCCAAAACGTCCGCTTCCTCCGTAAGGGTCCTCACCTGTCCCTGATAGTAGGCAAGGACATCCCGCAGAAGGGCGCTCCGCCCTTCCTGGGCGGAATCCGCCGCTACGCTTCGGAGGGCCTCCCTGACCTCCATCCCGGCGGACCGCATGAGCTCCAGGTCTCCCGGCGCCACCGCGCGGGCGTGCTCGGGCCAGTCCTCGAGCAGGGTGAGGTAGGCCTCGGAGGCCACCGCCCACTCGAGGGGGTTCACCAGGCCACGGCCCCCCCTCATTTCTCGACGGCCGAACCGCTCCTGGGCGACCCGGCCCAAAAGAGTGACGCGGCGGGCCAGTTCGTTCATCGAGGAGTCCGCCAGGGCCGCCGCCAGGGAGAGATTATCAACCGGGGTGGATTGATCCGTCAGGAGTGCGTCCCGCGCGTCCTGCACCGCCCTGGTGCGGAAGTCCGCCAGGCACTCGGAGAATACCTGGAACTCCATCTGGTCGAAGGGGGGGAGGTACCGGTCCCGGTGTTCCAGGCAGCGAACCAGCGTCCGATTGTAGTCGCGGTCGAACCCGGCCTCCATGTAGGAGTAGAGGTTCGCCTCCATGCGGTCCACGCGGATGCCCAGGGTCAGGACCTCCCGATGCAGAGCCTGGAGATCGGCCTGGACCGCCCGGTTGCTGGAGCCCACCAGCACCTCGAGCTCTCCAAAGCGGGTGTCCAGGACCTGGAAGAGGTCGTCGAAGCGGGTGTCCACCTCGTCCAGGCGGCCCTCGACCTCCGTCCTCATGGACGCCATGGCGTCCCGGAGGGCACGCACCTCCCCGGCCGAGCCAGGCCCCAGCGCCCCCGGGTTGAGGCCGAAGAAGGACGTGAGGCTGGCGGCCACGGCGAAGACGTTCCCGCCCAAGGCCCCCGCGGCCGCCTGCTGGCCGAGGGCCAGGAGGTTGGCAGGAAAGGCCGAGGCGCTCCGGTGCAGGTCCGAGGCCGCGTTTCCCATTGCCCGAATCCGCTCCCCGACGTCCTGGTCCAGCCCCGCCAGGGCGGCGGACCGGGAGGCCAGGTAGACGAACGACCGGCGGGAGGCCCAGTCCACGGCCCGCATGGCCTGGGCTTCGAGACTGGTCGCGCCAGGACCGACTCCCCCCGATTCCTCCCCGGTGGCCGACAAGGCCTGCCGGAGCGATCCGGTGACCGAGCCCAGGAAGGCGTGGTATTCCCCGAGCACCCGCTCCGGTGTCCCGGTGGCCTCCCCCGACAGCGAGATGACGGGGTGCTGGGTCAGGAGAGACTGAAGCTGGGGGACGCGGGAGAGGATGAGGTCCGCGCCGTCTCCGGGGGTGAAGCCCAGCAGGGCGGAAAGGAGACCGTCCAGGGCGGAAACGGCTGCCCCGGAGGGATCGGAGGGATCCAAGGGGTCGGTCCAGTCCTGGGAATCCGCTGGAGCCGACGCTGCCCGGAGGCGCCACGCCCCCTCGAGGGCCTCTTCCGCGAACCTTTGCAGCGGGTCGAGGCTCGGACCGCCGCCTCCTGAGAAGGCCGAAAACTGGGCTCGCCCCGGAACGCTCCCTCCCGGGAAAGCCGAGCCGAACGCTCCGCCCTGGGTGCCCTCGCCGGGACGGGTGTAGAGCGTCACCAGTCGTGCCCCCTCCTGCACCATCTCCAGGCCCAGCCCCGGAGGGGCCAGAGGGACGAGGGCCTCCAGGGAGCAGATGGCCCCCTCCACCGGGTTCGCCTGGGCCCGGCACCGCTGGAGGGTAGTGGGCGTGCCGGACGCGTCTCGCGGGCGGAGGCCCAGCTCGGCGAGGAGGGGCCCAACTGCGGCGAGGGTGCCGTCCCTCTCCTCGGGAGAAACCCGGTTCAGGGCGGAGAGCAAGATCAGGGCCGGGTAGTCCTGCCCCGACAGGATCCGCTGGAGGCTCCCGGCGGTCCACACGAGCTGGTCCACCAGCTCCTGGACGTCCTGGGGATCAGGGGCCTGGAGCGCGGGGTCGGAGAACGGCGGGTTCCCCCTGGCAGGGTCTGACGGTCCCTCGGGGCCGGCTGTCAGCCCGGCAAGGAGGGAAACCAGGAGAACCGCTGTCTTCATCGTCGCAGGAATGGCGTGGAGAACCTCCCCCGGAGGACTGCCGGCGCCGGCCGCCGTGCGGCAACCACACCCACCGGCGTCGTCCCGAGAGCGGGAGGCCCCAGCGGGGTACTAGGGCCGGCCGGCGACTTGGCGCAGTGAAGATTCGCCACGGCCGAAGAATGGGCAAGTGAGGATCAGGGAGCCGGTGTGGATGTCGGGGGTCGCGGGAGTCCACGGGGGGCCACTTCGGAGTCCTCGGGTCGGCCGACGGGAAGAAGCTGCGGAAGTTTGCTCAGAGCCTGACGCTGATGCCGTTGATCCGTCACGCCAACGTACATCTCGAGGAGCTAGCCCGTCGCTATCGCCTCGAACGGGTCCCCAACACCGACATGGATATCCAGATCGTCGATCAGGAGATGGCCGATGAGGTCCGGAGCGTAAACAGCCTCTCCTGGGGCGAGGCCTTTCTGGTCTCTCTCGCCTTGGCACTGGGCCTGGCTTCCCCATCAGCCCGAGAGATGTCGGTTGATCCCTTTTCAGCGCCCAGGTGAGGGTGGAAAAGGTGGGGGCGGG
>JBDRDQ010000482.1:0-3426 GCA_043820695.1 Gemmatimonadota bacterium
ACCAGTAGCACGGGATCCGGAGCATGGGTGGCCAGCCGCAATGCCGTGGATCCCAAAGAGAAGGGCTGAGCCCCGGAGCCGCCATGCCGTCCGGCCACGATCATGGCCGCCCCCCGCTCCCGGGCGTAGCGGACCAATTCCACCCACGGTACGCCCTGACGGGTCTGTACCTCCGAGGGTGCCAACTTGGCGCTCTCCAGCCATTCGAGCTGATCGGGGTGGGGGTTCCACGGGCCCCCTTCACCGTAGTCCCTCACATACAGGACCTCAACCGGAATCCCCGCGGCGGAAGACAGGAGGCGGGCCTGGTCTAGGGCGGCTCGAGAGCCATCCAGGAAATCCACCCCGATCAGGATCATCCGCGCTTCCCCCCGGTGTTCAAGGTGTTGGGTTCCGCCAAACACGATCCCAGATTGGCAAGGTACGAGCCAAAGGTCGGACCCCTGGTCACCCTCAACCGAGAATGGTCTGGAAGGGCCTGGAAATGCTGGAGATTTGAGTTGGATTGGGGTGGGATGGGACGGGAGCCAGCTCCCTTTCAGCGTGGACGGAGGCGTGGCTTGGCGCCCCACCCCCGTGGCAAAAGGCTACGACTCGAGGGTTTCCTCGTCGAGGCCGAAATCGTTCAGCTTGCGGTAAAGGGTCTTTCGATCCATCCCGAGAATGTCTGCCGCCCGGGTCTTGTTTTGTCCGGCCTGCCGCAGGACCTCCATGATATACTCCCGCTCCAGCTCCCTCAGGGAGAGGTGCCTCTCGACGGCCCCTGCCACCAGAGCTGCCGAGCGCCCGCCATCGCGGATTCTGGGGGGAAGGTCGTCGATGGAGATCTCCGAGTCCCGGGATAGGGCAATGGCCCTCTCCAGTGCGTTCCTCAATTCCCGGACATTCCCCGGCCAGGGGTAGGACTGGAGGACCCGGAGGGTTTCACCCCCCACGGTGTGCCGGGGGGACACGGTCTGCAGCTGTTCGGTCTTGGGGGCGGTGCGTTCAGCCGAGAGGTTGAGGAAGTGCTCTACCAGCAGGGGAATGTCCTGCACCCGCTCCCGAAGCGGAGGTACGTGGAGGGCCACCACGTTCAGGCGCCAGAAGAGGTCCTCTCGAAACCGCTGCTCAGCCACCTCTTTTTCCAGGTCCCGGTTGGTGGCGACGATGACACGGACGTCCATCTTGCGAGCTCGGGTCGAGCCGACCCTGCGGATCTCACCCTCTTCCAGGGCCCTGAGGAGCTTCGGCTGGAGGGGGAGAGGTAGTTCACCCACTTCGTCCAGAAAGAGGGTGCCCCCATCGGCTTCTTCGAAGAGCCCGGGCTTCTCTCGATCTGCCCCGGTGAACGCACCCTTCTCGTGCCCGAAGAGCTCCGACTCCAGGAGGTTTTCCGGGAGCGTGGCGCAGTTCACTGCCACAAATGCTGCTCGCCCAGAGGTGTCGTGGAGGGCCCGGGCCACCAACTCCTTCCCGGTTCCGCTCTCACCGGTGATCAGAACCGGGAAGGGCGATCGGGCCACCCTTCCGATGAACTCCCGGAGCTGAATCATGGGCTTGCTTGCCGTCACGAACCCCGGGAGCATCACCTGGGCTCCCCGGGTGGCCTCCGCCAGCTGGCGCCGGAGGCGACTGTCCTCCAATGCCCTCTCAACCGCCAACAGGAGCTCGTCGGAACCGAAGGGTTTGGTGAGGTAGTCGTATGCGCCGGACTTCACCAGGGAGATGGCCGAGTCGATGGAGCCGAAGGCGGTTATCACGATGACGTTCAGCTCGGGGCGGAGCTGGTGGAGGTGGGCAAGGAGTTCTTCTCCCTGCATTCCGGGCATTCTCAGGTCGGTGACCACGAGGGACGGGGAGCACTTCCCGGATTCCACCGCGCCGAGCGCCTCCCATGCATCGCCGAAAGGAGCGACCTCGTACCCCCCGACTTCCAGAATCTCGGAAAGGAAACCCCGAAGCTCCCGATCGTCTTCTACGAGCAGGATCAGATCAGCCACGATGTCCTTCTCCTTGTGCCAGCGCCGGGAGGGTCACGATGAAACGAGCCCCCAAGATGCGGGATTCGCCGCCCGTGTCGCCATCTGATCCGGTCCATCGATTCTCAGCCCGAATGGTCCCGCCCATCTCTTCCATGGCACTTCGGGCCACCGCCAGGCCCAAACCCGTTCCGGCAGCGCCGCTCTTGGTGGTGAAAAAGGGCTCGAAGATCTGAGGGAGATCGTCCTCCCCGATACCCGGGCCCGTGTCGTCCAGCGTCACCACCAGGATCGCCGGGGTATCCGCTGGTGTGCTTGCCGCCGGCTCCACGGCGATGGATAGCTCGCGCCGGCCCTCATGGGTCTCCATGGCCTGAATTGCGTTCAGGATGAGATTGATGAAGACCTGGTAGAGAAGATCCGGGTCCCCCACGGCCCACTGCGGCGCCCTGCCGGCCCGGCGCAACTCGATGCCCGCCCGGCCTGCCTCGGAATCCAGAAACTCGGTAACCGATTCCAGAAGTGCGTTGAGGTCCAGCGGCTTGACCTTCGGCAGGGGACGCCGGGCGAAGCTCAGGAGATTCCGAACGATGAGCGTAATCCGGTCGATCTGATCCACGATGATCCTGAGCTGGCGCACCCGGTCTTCCTGACCCTTGTCCGACCTCAAAAGGAGGTCCGCTCGCCCTCGGATCACCTGGAGGGGGGCCGCGATCTCGTGGCCGACCCTCGCGGCCAGGTTCCCCACGGCCGCCATCCTTTCCGATGTCTGCAACCGGCGCTCCAGTGTGAGGCGTTCCTCGGATTCGGCCAGGAGCTCCCCTCGGGCAGTCTCCAGGTGGTCAGCCATCTGGTTCAACCGCCGGGCCACTTCAGCCAGTTCCCCGGAGGAGACCGCCTCATCCACCCGGTAGGAGAGGTCCCCTCCTCCAAGGACCTGGGCAGCTCGAGAGAAGCGAGCCAAGGGCCTGGAAACCAGACGTCCCACCAGCCACCAGGTGAGCCCCGCCACGGCCGCCAGGAGTGCGAGGGTGTTGAGAAGGAAGCGCTGGCGGGTGCGGGCCATCTCCGCCTGGACATAGGAGAGGGGCTGGGTGACTTCAAAAGCTCCGGCGACCTTCCCCCCAACCCCGTGGAAGGCCTTGAGGACCGAGAACACGTCCTGGTCGTCGATGACCCTTTCGAAGGAAGTGGCCAAACCTGTCTCGAGGACATCCGCCACGATGGGAGCCGCCGCCGCGTCGTTTCTCTGGAGAGATTCGGAGGTGAAACGGGCGGTCCCGTCCAGGTCGTAGACCAGAATGGCGTAGATGGTCCGTTCCCTGCTGAGCCGGTCGATCAGCTCCTGTACCTGCGCCAGCTGTGGGTCACGAAACGCACCCTCCAGGGCGAGCCCCAGCGCGGTGGCGTAGGCCTCCGTCTCCCGGCGGGCTTCGGCGACCATGGTGGCCTCCCTCTGCCTCTG
>JBDRDQ010000483.1:0-6509 GCA_043820695.1 Gemmatimonadota bacterium
GGTTCGGTTGCCATGATTCCTCCTTTTTCCAATCGGGACAAGAAGGCGAAGGGCTAACAGCACGGACTCAAACAGCACGGACTCAAACAGCACCAACTCGGCATTGTGGCCAAGGATGTACCCGAAATAGGTTGTCTACAATGCTCCCGGACCGGACTCGGTTTGTGCCGGATGAGCCCGGCCCGCATTCCACTCAACATCCCGGGTTCCCATGAACCATCCTGAAGACCTGCCTCGCGAGAAGCTGGACGGAGGCGCTTCCGACACCGTCGAGGTCGAGTTGGCCCAGTCTCTCGGACTTCTCGAGGCGTTGGCCATCGGCATCGGCACCATGATCGGCGCCGGGATCTTCGTTCTACCCGGGTTCATCCTGGCCGAGGTGGGGCCTGCCGCGGTTCTTTCTTTCCTCCTGGGTGGGATCATCGCCCTTCTGAACGCCATGGCTGCCGCCGAAGTGGCTACCGGCATGCCCAAGTCCGGGGGGGGCTACTACTTCATCTCCCGCGCGCTGGGACCCCTCTGGGGTGCAGTTCTGGGGTGGGGGAGCTGGTTCGGCCTGATCTTCGCTTCGGCCTTCTACATGGTGGGGTTCGGGGAGTATGTCCATACCGTTGTGGGCCTTCCCGTCATTGTATATGCCCTCGGCATGACGGTAATCTTGACGGGACTTAACCTCGTGGGCTCCAGAGCCGCCGGGCAGTTCCAGAACTTCACCGTGGCCGTGTTGGTGGCTGTTCTCCTCCTTTTCCTGGGACGAGGGAGCGCCGCTGCGGAACCCAGCTTTCTCTCCGGATCCGTCTTCATCCCCTTCGGGATGGGGGCGATCTTCGCCGGCACGGCTACCCTCTTCGTCGCCTTCGCCGGCTTCGGAGAGATCGCCTCCATGGCCGAGGAGATCCGAAACCCCGGGAAGAACCTTCCCATAGCTCTTCTGGGTTCGGTGATATCGGTGACCATTCTGTACGTCGGGATCATCTTACTCTGTCTTTTCCTCCGACCCTGGGAAGGCCTCACAGGCCCCACGCTGGTGGCGGATCTGGCCGAGGACCTGATGGGTTCTCTTGGCCGGGCGGCTATGCTCTTGGGGGCTGTTCTCGCCTCTGTGAGCTCGGCCAACGCGAGCATCATGTCGGCATCCCGGATCAGCTTCGCCATGGGTCGGGACTCCCTGGTCTGGGAGTGGCTCAACGAGGTCCATCCTCGTTTTCGAGTGCCCCATAGAGCCATCATCGTCACGGGAGGCCTGACCTTTCTGGTGATCACGGTGGGGGATATCGAGATCCTGGCCGAAGCCGCCGGGCTTCTCCATCTCTTGCTGTACGGTCTCATGAGCTTGGCCTGCATCATCCTTCGGGGAGCCCGGCCGGCAGCTTATCAGCCAGTGTTCCGGACCCCTTTATTTCCTCTGATACCCCTGGTGGGGGCCCTGGGCTGTTTCGGCGTAATCTTCTTCATGGAGCCGGTGACAATCTTCCTCGGGTTGGGCATCTGCGCCTTTGCCCTGGGCCATTACTTCTTCTGGGGGAAACGCCGAACGGAGCTCAAGGGGGAGTGGCCGTACTTCCTGCGGCGGGGTCTGCTGGAGCCCTCTTTGAAGCGGGTGGAGAAGTGGGGCGCCCGACCCGATGAGATTCCGACGGCGATTGTCGCCGTGGCGTATCCTGAGCGGGAGCGTGCGAGACTTCGCCTTGCTGGAGCCCTCATGGGCCCAACCAGGGGGAACGTCCTGGTGGTGAGCATCTTCCGCCTCCTCGATCGTCTCGACGATCTGTCGGTTCAGTCCTACTACGATTCCATCGAGGAGAGAAACCAATCCCTCCTGGCCGTGACTGATGTGGTGCGTGAAGCCGGCGCGACGGTCCGGTCCCATGTCCTTGTATCAGCTACGGCCTTTCGCGGATTGGTGACCGCCGTGGAGACCACGGGAGCATCCCTCCTTCTCTCCGGGTGGCCCGGCCACGGACCGAAAGCCGGGGAGGAGGCTCTGGCCACATCGCTGGATCGGCACCTAAGGACCCACATCGTTCTCTTCCGGGAGGACGGCCCGGTTCCGGCCCAGAGGATCATGGTCCTCATGGATCCGAGCACGCACGGGGAGCTGGCTCTACTGGTGGGGTCGCGGCTGGCCGCCGCGTGGGCGGCGGAACTGACCGTGGCCTCGGTGGTGCCTGAGGACGCCGACGAAGAGGCCCGCGTGCAAGCGGAAGGGATTCTGGAAGCGGACGTGGGCATTTCCGTGAGGGCCGCGGTCCGGATCATCCCCGCGACTTCCCGGTTGGAAGCGCTGGCCCGCGTCGCAAATCAACACGATCTGATCGTACTGGGTCCGGCTGGGTTGGGTGATGCCACCCTGGCCTCTGCGGTAGAGACCCTCAGTGGGTTGACCGGGTGCTCCCTGGCCCTGGTGAGGGCTCATCCGAAAGCTCCCATGGAAGCACGGAGGAAAGCATGAGCCGGAAACGAAACGATTGTGGCCATCCCACACTCCTGGTGGGGATCTCCAATCCGGCGACGATGAGCCGGCTCGCGCACCTATCCTCCCTCCTGGCTAAGACGGGCCCCTTCGATCTGCTCCTGACCCACGTCGTGACGGTGGCGAGCCAAATCAGTCTCACCTCTGGGCGTTCCTCACCGGAGACCTTCCGGGCTCGGGATTTCTTGCGGGAAGCGCTGCGGGAGGTCGAGACCTTCGGCTTGAAGGCTCGAGCCCTGGTTGAAGTGGCCCGGAGTGTGGATGAAGGGTTGGTGGCGGCATCCAGGAGCCGGAAGGCGGAGCTGATCCTGGTGGGTTACTCTGAGGAGAAGGACGACGAAGGTGGCCGGAGGGAGAAACGGTTTGATCGGACCATGCACCGGGTAGCCCGAAATGCGAAGTGCGACCTGGTTGTGGCCAAGTTTCGTCAGAAGGAGCTGAAAACGGTTCTCGTCCCCCTGGGGCCCGAGCCCCGCCTTCGGGTCACCGGACTCCTATGTCGGGCCTTGGGATCCATGGAGGGGACCACCCTCCGTTTTCTCCATGTCGTTCCACCAGATTCTTCCATCGCGGAGGCGCAACGGCGCATGGAGGAAATTCTCGAATCGGAAGGACTCTCAACTCTTGGAGAGCTGGAAGTCGTGGCCACGGATAGTGTATTGGACATCCTAGAGACACGGGCGACGGATCAGGATCTGGTGATCGTGGGGCCTGCCGTTCCCTCTTCTCCCATGGAGGCCATCTTCACCAGCACCGGCGAGAAGATCGCGGAACGAGTTTCTTCCTCGGTCCTGTTGACCAGAGCCAGGGAAAGCCGGTGAAGATGAGGACCCATGAAGCATTCTCCGTCGTAGGTCCGGAATGCGATGGCCGCGGCCCTGGAGGTGTCGGGGTCGGCTAAAGCGCCTTGGCCCTCGCGGCGTTCAACCTGGCATCCAGGCTTACGAGCTCAACCTCCAACTCTCGGGCCAGCCAGAGGTAGGTCGCGTCGTAAGCGGTGAGGCCCGACTTTCGAGCCACGTCCACCAAGCCTTCGGCAGGAACCTGGACCTCCTGGACCGCAAGTCGGGAAAGGAGGCCCAGGGACATCAGGAGTTCCTTACCCTTCCCCGGCACCTCGCATGTTTTCTTCAGACAGACGCTGGCCAATTCATACCGAAGCAGGGAGGGGGCCAGGAGGGCCCGGCCGTCGAGACGTTCCGCGATCTCCGGCCCGGCGGGTTCGCCAAAGAGAAGTGCCGCAAGGGCTGAGGCGTCCACCACAACGGCATTATCGTTCATCTCGGTCCGCCCGGATCATCTCCACACCGCTGGCCCTTGTATTCAATCCCCAGCGCCGGACCCTATCCAACGCCTCGGATGCCGTTAGGGGATCAGGCCCATAGACGGCCTCCTCCAGAATGGCCATCAGCTCGCCCTGAAGAGATCGATGAGCCCCCTCGGCACGTCTTCGAAGGCGCTCCGCTAGCCCGTCAGGCACGTTCTTGATTGAGAGGTTCACAGGCATAGGTGTCTCGGGGAAGTGGTGGTGCCATTATGGATCTATAATAGAACCACACCCTTCTCCGGGGAAGTTCCCCTGAAGTCTCCGTCAAAAAGAGGGCAGGGACATGGCCCGTTGGGCGGCGACCGACTCATCACCATTACCCTCGCGCACAGACAGCTTCGCCGATGAGATCATTCAGGCCACAGTGGCGAAGGACATGCCGGGGAGAATATTGAGGCTGGGCGCCTACAGGACCGCCAAAGCAGATTTTTCCACCAGACCCTCAGCCAGGGCGAACGGGTTCGAAAGGGCGGGTACGAGGTCCGGCATCGACCGGAAACTGGCTTCCGCATACGCGAACGAGCCGAACCCGACGAGGCCACAAGAGGTAGAGCCCCACGCCTGCCAAGAGTAGGACGGCTGTGCCCGTCAGATTCCCTGGGACCGGGTACCCGGCGAAGCTGATCGCCAGCCCGACGAATAGGGAGACCGCCATGACGATCAGGCAGGCCCTTCGCCATCTGCCCAGCAGCTTGCGCACCCCGTCCCCCTTAACGAACTCCTCTCCGACGTAGACCCCAAAGAGGAGGCCTTTCCGTGAAATACGGGGAAGGACAAGGAGGATTCCTCCCACCAGAAGCACCCGTACCGTCAGGAACAAGTTCACAACAACGGGTTCACGCATCAGAATCCTCCGTACCACGGATTTCGAACCTCCGGAGCGCCTGCCGTGCCACCTCCATCAGTTCATTGTTCGTCACCCCACACTGACGGAATCGGGCGAGGGTGATCCGTAACTGCTCAAGCAACTTGGAATGGGCTGCGTCCTCAACCTTTTCTGCAGGAGGTGCCACCTTGACCCCCGACCGACCCCGAATGTCCAGGAAGCCTTCATCCTCCAGGAGCCGGTACGCACGGGCGATGGTGTTCAGATTCACTCCCAAGTCTCCGGCCAACTGGCGAACCGAGGGGAGGGACGTTCCCGTGACGAGGGCGCCCGAGGTGATGAGCCCCCTCACATGATGGGCCTGACTGAAAACAGCCCTTCCTGCCTCCCGTACGACCCTATTTATAAAACTGCAAGCTTGGCGGGAGCGGCGGGTGGGATCGGTACGGCTTCGATGTCATGGAGGCTTGCGTCCTGCCCAGCGGCACCGTCTATCCGGCGCTTCGGTGGCGAGGGATGGCAGGCGGTCACGATGCCTTGGTTGAGTGAGAGGCGGTGATGGAGAAACAAACCAAGGGAGGCATAGCTTCAGCCGTGAGGCGGCCCTTCGGATGGTTGTTACCTATGTCCGTTGAGTCCGCCCGATTGGTGCAGCCCACGCGGCGGCCTCGTCGGCGCAGTGCTCGACAGGATGAGGGAGGGAGAAAACTGAGGGCCGGAAGGGGGAGCTACTACCTTTGCGAAAAGCTGCACTCTGACCACTTGCTGCAGTCGGTGCATGCTTCAGGGGCATCTTCTTTCGGTTCGCGGCATCGGCAGCCAACCTGGTGGGCAGCAGAAGCGCAACATAGTTATGCAGAAGGAGAGGAATCCATCTAGATTGAGGTCATGGACCTCGAACCCCTCGACACCTCGATCGAGGCCCGCGCAGTCCAGGAGGAGGCCCATGCTCGGCTTGGGCCTGAGGGCCATTTGCGCATCGCCTTCGAAATCAGCGAATCCGTCCGGGAACTCCGACTAGCTGGGCTTCGATCATTGGCTCCGGGAGTCTCCGAAGCTGAGTTGGTGCGAAGGTTCATCATCGAAACTCACGGCCTCCGACCTGAGGCCTCGCCTTGACCCTCGCGAGCCTACTTCAAAAGGTCATCGGGATCCTTGGTGCAGCTGAGATTCCCTACATGCTGACCGGCTCACTGGCTGCGGCATTCTATGCAACCCCCAGAGCCACCCAGGACATTGATCTGGTTGTGGAGGCAATGCCGAATCAGCTGGGCGTCCTGACCGACCTTCTTTCTTCGGCGGGGTTCTTCGTCAGTTCCGCTCCTGCAATGGAGGCGTCTGTCCACGAGGGCCAGTTCAACGCTATCGACCCGGAGACCGGTTGGAAGGTTGACTTCATAGTTCGGAAATCTCGTCCGTTTAGCGTTTCGGAGTTCGAACGGCGGATTCCTCGGACCGCTCTCGGTCTCGAGTTGTTCATGGCTACGCCGGAGGATCTGGTTATCGCGAAGCTGGAGTGGGCGAAGAAGGGGGATTCTGAGCTCCAGCTGAAGGACGTCCGGGCAATTCTCAAGGCTGCAGTTCCAGAATTCGATTGGAGCTACGTCGAATTCTGGATCCGTGAACTCGCCCTTGGGGATCAGTGGCAGGCCGTTCGCCCAATCAGCATCCCAGAGTCAGTCGACCCAGGGTCTGCATAACCATCACTGTAGGCACCGGGATATTCGGCACGGTCCTGCTGGCGCACAGCGCTCGATTCCGGGTAAAGGGGCGAGCCAGTCTCGCCTGAGGGAGACACGCTAGCGGACAGGATGCCGACCAGACAGAGGAGAGCAGGATCGCGTTCGCCAGGTATAAGGGTGTGGCCGAGAACGCAATTCTGG
>JBDRDQ010000484.1:0-4508 GCA_043820695.1 Gemmatimonadota bacterium
CCCGTCCTGTTCCAAAACTCGATCGACCGATCAAGCGGCTTCTCGATACTAGTGGCTGAGAAGGCCGCCCAACCGTTCCTGCCGAGCAACCGGCCCTGAGGCGTGTTCAATACCCCTCAACTCGTCAGGTCCAAAACGCGCCACGTCGACCGAGAATGACGTGGCAGAGGATAACCTAATCCCCTTCAAGCTAGACGATTCACATAGGCTGGGTTTTGGAACAGGACGGGGTCCGACACTGGACCGCCCCCGCCCGGCTCCAGGCTGAAGACGCGGGTGGCCTCCTCCTTTCCCTCCATCCACACTTCCCCTTGCCACTCTACCAGTACCGTCGCGTCATCCATGACCTGGCCTCCCACACGTTCCGACACCAGGAGCCTACCTCCCCTTTCCTTACACAAATCCAGAAGCCTCGAGGCGGTATTGAGGACGTCTCGGTGGTAAGCGATGGCCCGCTTCAGCTCACCGACTTCGGTGGCCATTACCGATCCGACGTCGATTCCGCCCCGAAACACGGGAACGACCCCGAACCGGTCAAGGTACCAGGGCTCCCTCTCCGAGAGACTCTTCTCGTAGCCGAAAAAAGCCTGGACGCTGCGCATCCGGGCCCCCTCCCCCTTGGCAAGCCACGTCATGACCACCTCATCTCCCACGTTCTGATAGATGGTCCCGCCGCTCTCCAACGCCACTCCCGTCAGGTCCCGGAAGCATGCCTGGATGAACTGGCTGTATCGCTCGTGTCCCAGCCGCTCCGCAGTTCCGGTCGACCCCACCAGGTCCATCCTCTCCTCGTCCCTGGGCCGGCCGTAGTGACCCGTGAGGAGGCGCCACAGGTTGTCCTGCCCCACCATCCGGCGGATCTCCAGAAGGAAGTTGACCCCCCTCCCCACGGCAACCAGCCAGAGGCCGATGGAGAAGAGGTACCGTGGAGAGAACGCCCCGAAAACCTCGCGAAGCGCTTCCACGGTGAGGGTCCGGGTCAGGAGGAAGAGGGCCACCACCGCTACTCAGTTGACCAGCCCCTGCAGAACGCCGAACATGACTCCAGCCATCCCGTACTCCACGTGATCGGCCGGATGGCTCAGATAGTCCTTCAGGGGCCACTCGAGCAGGTAGTCCTGTACCCCCCAGTTGGCTGTCAGGAAGTAAAGGTAGATGGCAGCGGTGAACGCCACGGCAGTAAAGGCGCTCTAGCGATGGCCAGGCGCCCGAGGGGCGACAGAGGCGGGGCAACCCCATGATCCAGGAGGGCTGGAGATGCGCACGTTCCTTTCGGTTGCAGCCACGATGGCCGCGGTCATCGTCTTTGGGGGATGCTCCATGGTCCCCACGATCCAGGAGAACACCAGGGCCATCGTCCGGAGCGCCGAGGGCATCTCCGCCAACACCCAGGAGGTGGGCCAGTCCAGCGCCACCCTGGCCAGACTGGAGCCCAGCATGACCCGGTTGGCGGAGCTCCGAGGGCCATTGGAAAACCTTCACGGGCCCATGATCGAAGTCGCGGCCCTTAGCACCGAACTCCGGAATGTATCGGAGTTGGAGGGTCCCCTGACCGAAATGTCCGCCAGTGTCACCGACCTCAACGGAAGCATGGGCACCCTCATGGAGCTTCGGCTCTCCATGGACAGGCTCATGGCTCTGGAGTCCAGCATGGACAACCTGGCCAGCCTGGGGGAGCCCATGATGCAACTTGCGGCACTGAGGGAATCCATGGAGGAGACCGGCAGGCTCGCGGGCCCCATGCGTGACTTACAGGAAAGCATGAACGCCCTTATGGCCCTGGCCCAGGGACCATGGGTCCTCATGGCCGTCGGCGGCGCACTGTTATGGAGCCTTTTGACCTTCTTTGCGGTTTGGATGGGGGTGGCGGTGGGAATGAGGAGGGGGGCCCGGAGCGGCGTTGGTGCATGACTCCTGGTAAAGGTTCATGGTGAGAGGAAGCCCTCGACCCGGAGCCATGGTCCATGAAGTATCCGAAGCGCAGCCAGTACAAGTACCCGAAGGCTCGGTATCGGGTGCGGAACTGGGCTGAAAACGAGGCAGGGCTACGCCGGCGAGGGGACCTGATCTACCCCCCTTAGACGAACCCAGGCCCAGTCTCATCGATTTGTGCCGGTTCAACGATAGGAGGAGGAGCCCACACCGGACGCAGCGGTCTTAAGTGGCTGTGATTCGCCTATGACCACCGTCCTAGGTGCAAGTCTCTCCGCCCCCTACAGGCCCTCAGCCTCTAAGGTCTCAGTCTGAGCGAAGAGGGCTCGCGGCCTGGTGTCCAAAGCCGTGCTCCGCGGAGACCTCATCCGCCTTGCAGTTGGAAAGTTCTTGACCTCCAGGCCTGGCCGTTCCTGACCATACCCCAGTGCCGGCTTCTGATCCCGATAGGGCAGGAGATGGCTCTCTCCTTCGACAGTTGAACCCGGAGGAGTCAGTACGAGGGACATACGTCCAGCCCTGAGCGACTCAAAATGCCCCGAGAACATGGGCGGATGGAGTTTTCACGGAGCACGGGGGTACCAAAACCGGGTTTCCGCTCTGGAGCCACCCCAACAAAAAAGCGGAAGTCCTTATCATTAAAGGACTTTCGCAGTGCTCCGTCAAGGACTCGAACCCCAAACCATACCCCACTCAGATCATGCGCCAAGCACCAACACGAGGAGCCAGTCGAGGGGTAGTCTCAGGGGTAGCTCTCCGACAGTGACGGCAACTTCAGGTCCACCAATGCTAGTGCCGCTCGGATGGCAGGTAGCGTTCGGCGCATCCATTGTATGGCTAGGTCTCGCTCGTCCGGACCGGCAATCACCGGGTCGTACATCGATCCTTTCCGCAGTCCTCGGATCTCCTCGGAGTCGGGAACGAGATCCACCAAGGCTTCAATGCCGAGAGCAGCCGCACCAGCGAATGCCATCTCGTGGTGACCGCCGCCCCCACGTGGCCGGAGTCCGTGAGCAGCCAGTAGAGCGAGTGCCGCGAGGTGGCCGGCATCGTAGGCCGAGCGGAGGGCGCCATCGATACTCATTTCGACGATCTCGGCGTCGCGCGCGCTCTGGACAGCCTTCTGCCAGACGGCTGCCACATGTTCCGGGGTGGTCGGTTGTTCTCGCATCCGGCCCATCTCGAGCATGCGCCGGATGCCGGCGGGGCGAATCTCGATTCCGTCTGATTCAGGTTTCTGGCTCATGAGAGTGTCCCCACGACCTCATCCTTACTAAGGCCGGACGCCGCCGCGAGCGGTGCGAGGGTGGACGGCTCACCGACAACCCATTGCTTCGGACCGACCAACACCTGACGAACGAAACCCCAAGCCGGGTGCTCGGGGTCCCCAAGGCGATCCGCCAGAGTTTGGGTCGTGTACCGCACCGCATTCACTTCCCGGCCCAGTAGTATTCCCACCTCGGCGAGGTTTCGATACAGGGTTTTCTTGTCAGCCTTCGGTTCTTCCACCACAAGGACATCGATGTCGCTGTCCTCATGCTGCTCTCCAGTGGCAGTGGAGCCGAAGATGAACGCAGCGAGAAGCCCCGACACATCCACGAGAGCGTCCCGTAGGAGAGGACCCGGGTTCGACGAAACCCCCTCCAAGATCCGCATAGCGGTCCAAATGGGTGCTCCCTCCACAGCAAAATAGTACAGCCGTCGCCCTTCCTTCTCCTTCTGGAGAGCCCCGAGCTTGACCATGCGGTGGAGCTCCCGCTGAAGAGAAGCCCCTCCCAGGTCGAGTGTCCGTTGAAGAGCTCTCGCGTGTGGCCTGGCATCGGGCCGAATCATGAAGTAGCGGATGATTCGAGCGGCCGCTGGAGATAGCCCCAAAAGCTCCAAAGTATTGCTTGCTGTCGTCACGTTCGAACCTTTGCGGTGATTCTTGTTTGCCCTAAAATATAGTGCATGTTTTTTGCCCCAGTCAATAGGGCAACCATTCCTGTGGGTGGCGAAAACCGGCGTTGGTGGGCGTTGTTGGGCTTTGTTGCACGGCTCGAGGGTTAAGCCAGATCCCTGTGGGTGGCGAATACCTCATCCGAGAGTGAGGGGGGGTACTGTCAACTTGGTGTGGCCGAGGTGCAGCGAGGTTGGGAGTCGGTCGGAATTACTCAGGCTGCCGTGGCCGCACTCCATTCTTTGAAGGAACGTTCCCGTAACAGTCGGTAGTTCGCTGAACGCAGTTGGTGGCGTCCGAGGTTGAACAGATTCCGGATGACGCCGTGAACCGATAGGAACCGCTTGGCCGCACGGGCGTTGCGATATCTCTGAACCAGGATATCGATCACGTCCCCGTCTTGGTCCACGGCTCTCCACAGATAGTGCCGCTCGCCCCTGATCTTCACGAAGACCTCGTCCAGGTGCCACACGTCGCCCAGCCGCCACACGTCGCCCAGCCGCCCCTGTCGACGATACAGCTTTCGAGCGTACTCGGGTCCGAACTTCCTACACCACTGCCGGATCGTCTCGTGGGTGACGGTGATTCCCCGCTTCGCCAAGAGTTCCTCCACATCGCGCAGACTCAGGGAGAACCG
>JBDRDQ010000485.1:0-2831 GCA_043820695.1 Gemmatimonadota bacterium
ATGGTGGGGGAGGTCCGGGATTTCGAGACCGCGGAGATGGCCGTTCGGGCGGCCCTCACCGGCCACCTGGTGTTCAGCACGCTCCACACCAATGACGCCGTCGGGACCATCGTGCGGCTGGTGAACATGGGGATCGAGCCCTTTCTGGTCTGCTCGGCCCTGAGCATGTCCGTGGCCCAGCGGCTGGTGAGGAAGATCTGCCCGGAGTGCATGGAGGTCATCGAGCCCAGTTCGGACATGCTGGCGGGTCTGGGGTTGGATCCCCAGGACCGGTCCATTCAGTTTTTCCAGGGACGGGGGTGTCCCAAGTGCAAGGGAACCGGGTATTTCGGGCGCACCGGGATCTTCGAGATCCTGGAAGTGAACCAGCGGATCAAGGACCTGGTGCTCCAGGGCGCGCTTCCCGAGACCATTCATCACATGGCGATCGAACAGGGAATGACCACGCTTCGGCAGTGCGCGGTCCGCAAGGTTCTCAACGGCACCACCACTTTTGAGGAGGTCCTCCGGGTCTGCATCGAGGAGGAGTGAGCGGGGAAACACCGAGACAGACTCTCACGGAGACATAGAGGAGACCAAGAGGCGGGGGTGGATCCGGATGGGAGGCTCTGTGACTCTGGTCCGCCAGGATAATCCTGGCTGGTCTATCTGACTGAAAGGAGTCAGACGTGCGAATTGCTCGTTCAGCATGTAGCTGCGGCCTCCTGCCAAGGGTAACCGGAAGCGGGAAGAAGGCCGGTCTCGAGAGGGATCCCCCTTGAGGCAAAGGGGAGAAAGCCTCCCCGGACAGCGAAGGCGCGAGCCCTAGCGAGAGCGAACCCGATTCGGCCTCGTTACACACCAATGCAGGCGGCCAAACTTCCAGAGATGATGAAGCCTGCCACTAGCGGGGAAGAAACGAGCGAGAGCACCCGATGGGCCTGCCGGGGTGAGTGGGGAGGGCGCGTGCCGAAAGATCAGTCGAGGAACCTGGGAGACCCGGCGCAGCGTCCGAAGAGGGCAACGCCTGTGGGGAATCCATAACCTGCAGAGCGTCTGCGGCCGGGAGTCGGAGCGGCTCATAGTAGCTGGGAAGCGGGGTAATGCCCGTGGAGCCAAGGGGCCGCACTTCAGCCGCGTTTCTGTAGGAGGGGGGGAGAGCCGCTTGAGCGATAGGCGCTCCATGACGGACTGGAAGGCCGAGGGGTTCTGCCCGGAGGCCGGGATGCCCGAGAGGGTCTCTCTTCTGAGATGGAAGCTGGGCTGCAAGGCCAAGCGAGAGCCGAAGTTTCGGTTTTACACTCTCTACGATCGCGTGTGCCGTCGGGATGTGCTGGAGACGGCCTGGAAGAGGGTGAAGGCGAACAAGGGGGCGCCGGGAGTGGACGGAGTGAGCATCCACGATGTGGAGGAAGGTGGGGTGGAGGCGTTTCTGGGTGAGATTGAAGATACGCTTCGTGCCCGCAGTTACCGACCTCAACCGGTGCTTCGCGTGTGTATACCGAAGGCCAACGGCAAGCTCAGGCCGCTTGGGATACCGTGTGTACGGGACCGAGTGGTGCAGATGGCGGTGCTGCTGGTGGTGGAGCCGATCTTTGAGGCGGACTTTCTGGAATGCTCTCATGGGTTCCGGCCTGGGCGAAGAGCCCACGGGGCCATGGAAGAGGTTCGGAGCGCCCTCAGAGGAGGCCAGCGGGAGGTATATGACGCGGATCTGGCGAGCTACTTCGACAGCATTCCCCATGACCGGTTGATGCAGATGGTGGAGCGGAGGATTGCGGACCGTTCGGTGTTGAAGCTGATCCGGATGTGGCTTCGCTGCGCGGTGGTGGAGGAGGATGGCAAAGGAGGGAGTCGGATCACCAAGCCCCGAGAGGGGACACCCCAAGGGGGAGTGATCTCTCCGCTTTTGGCCAACATCTACCTTCACGAGTTTGATCGAGCCTTCCATGGGGATGAGAGCGGGCCGTATCAGATAGCCAAGGCCAGACTGGTTCGGTATGCCGATGACCTGGTGGTTTTGGCTCGATGGGTCTCGCCGCGGATAGAGGGATGGCTGGGGAGGAAGCTTGAAGGGGACCTTGGGCTTCGCCTGAATCGAGACAAGACGCGCATTGCACGGATGAATCGAAAGGGAGAGAGGTTGGATTTTCTGGGCTTTACCCTTCGATATGACCGTGACCTGAAGGGGAGGAACTGGCGATATCTGAACGTCTTTCCATCCAAGAAAGCCACGGCCCGCCTGCGGGAGAAGATCCGGAAGAAGACCCGAAGCGGATACAAGAAGTCGCTGAAGGAGGCCATCGGGGAGGTGAACGTCATCCTGAAGGGATGGGCGAATTACTTTTCCTATGGCTACCCCCGGGTGGAATTCCGCAAGGTGAATCATTTTGTGCGATGTCGGTTCCGCCGTTTTCTGGGGAACCGGAGCCAACGACGCAGCAAGCCATTCCGCCAGGGGGAGACCGTCTATGCTGGGTTGCAGCGCTACGGCCTCAAATACCTGTAAGAGGGCGAGCACGTCGTCAACTCCTCGCGCATGCCTTGGAGCGAGAGGCTGTCGGAGAGCCGTATACGGGAAAACCGTCCGTACGGTTCGACGAGGGGGCTGCTGATGGGTGAATCTTCTTGGTCCAGTTCGTGGTAGTCGCGCGCGACGAAGCGTTCATGGCCACTGTTGATCTTCCCATCAGCGCTCTACTCTACTGCCTCCGTGAGAGCTGATCTTGGCCTTGCCGTGCGTCGCGCCAGCGACCCATGTCTCCGCCTCGGCGAACCGGTGC
Organism: Gemmatimonadota bacterium; assembly: GCA_043820695.1. Lineage (GTDB taxonomy): Bacteria > Gemmatimonadota > Gemmatimonadetes > Longimicrobiales > Gaopeijiaceae > JABDNZ01. The sequence goes on from JBDRDQ010000485.1 coordinate 2,763, forward strand.
CAACGGAAGCCTGCCTTAACGTCCTGGAGTTGGGTCCGGGTTGAGTTTCGCTGCGAGAGCTCTCCCATG
>JBDRDQ010000486.1:0-7886 GCA_043820695.1 Gemmatimonadota bacterium
GTGTCCTCGTCGAGGCCCTCCTGCCCTAACGTGGCAAGAATTCGTCCGAACTGGTCGTCCACCCCTGTGATCTGGGCGAAGTAGTTCTTGAGATGCCTCCGGGCGAGCCGGGAGCCGCTGGTGTCTTCATCCAGCTTCACATTGTCCCGGTTGATCAGCTCTTCCGGAGTCGCGTCACCGTACATCTCCAGGAATCGATCCGGGACCCGGTCATATGGCATGTGGGGGGGGTTCATGGAGACGACCAGGGCCCATGGCTTCCCGGGCTCCCTGTACTCCCCGCCCTCATTTCGGATGAACCGGATGGCCATGTCCGCTTCGTGTTCCGGACTCCATTGGTCGACCCGGGTCCGCTGGGACCGGGGGGCCCCGGTGGTCCAGTACTCGGGATGGTCGTGGTTGTCGTAGGTTCCGTAGGCGTACCAGAAATCGAAGCTATGGCGGCGCTCGGGAGGGGTCCATTCGTTCCAGGCGAACTCCTCCGTGTTGTTGGAGCTGTCCACATAGGGCTTGTGGGGCGAATCCAGGTGCCACTTCCCGATGTAACCCAGGGCGTAGCCATGGTCGGAGAGGACGTCGGACCAGCACTTGGCATCGGTGGGGAGCTCGTAGCCGTGCTCGGCGCCGTTGGTATTGCAGTTGGCCAGGACGCCGTTGGAGTGGGGGTAGAGGCCGGTGAGCATCATGCCCCGGTAGGGGCTGCACACCGGGTAGTTGCTCACCGCCTGGGTGAAGGCCACGCCCTCGCTGGCGAAGCGATCCAGCGTCGGAGTGAGGACCGGATCCTCCCCAGGAAGCCCAGCGCCTGGCCCCGCATCTGGTCGGGAAACACGAAAAGGAGGTTGGGTTGGGTTCCCGCTCCATCCCCTTCTTCGCATCCGCCCACCGCCGGCAGGATGGCTCCGGTGACGGCGGCGGCCAAGGAGGCCCTGATGAAGTCGCGTCGGCTTGGAGGGGTCATAACAGGAAAATGTAGGGCCCCTCAGGACCCGGCGTCCATCGGCTTCTTTTTGCCTTTTCCCCTTCCGTCCCCCAAAATCTCCTTCGACCCAAACCGTTTGGCGGTACCTCCCTCGGCACTAGGCGGTACCTCCCTGGGCAATTGTCGGAGGAGTCCCACCATGATTCTGCGTTTGTCTGGACCCATCAGTCGTCGCAGCTTTCTTGCCGGCGCCGCCGTGACCGTTCCGGCCGCCTATTCTCTGACCCTCCAGGGCTGCGGGCCCGGGGACGCCCCCGACACCGCTCCTGACCCCGGGCTCGGCTCCCTGCCCGGCCCTGGCGGGGAACCACCCCTCTTCGACATCTCCCTGGCCGAATGGTCCCTTCACCGGACCCTCAACGCCGGTGAGTTGGACCACCTGGATTTCCCCCGGGTGACCAGAACCGAGTACGGAATCGGGGCCGTGGAGTACGTGAACTCCTTCTTCAAGGACAGGGCGGAGGACTTCACCTATCTCGGCGATTTGAAAACCCGGTGTGACGACCACGGGGTCCGGAGCGTGCTCATCATGTGTGACGGCGAGGGAGCCATCGGCGATCCCGACCCCGCCGCCCGCACCCAGGCCGTGGAGAACCATTACAGGTGGGTGGAGGCGGCTCGGTTCCTAGGGTGCCATTCCATACGGGTCAACGCCCAATCCCAGGGGACCCCCGAGGAACAGCGGGATTTGGCGGCCGACGGCCTCAGGAGGCTCGCGGAGTTCGCGGACGGCCGGGAGATCAACGTCATCGTGGAAAACCACGGCGGCCTCTCCTCGAACGGGGCCTGGCTGACGGGCGTCATGGAGGCGGTGGCTCACCCCCGCTGCGGGACGCTGCCTGACTTCGGGAATTTTGACCTGGGGAATGACGAAGTGTATGACCGCTACCAGGGGGTGGAGGAGTTGATGCCCTACGCGAAGGCGGTTAGCGCCAAATCCCACGTTTTCGATCCGGAAGGAAACGAGAGGGAAATGGACTTCTTCCGCCTGTTGCGGATCGTTCTCGGGGCCGGGTACAGGGGGTACGTCGGAATCGAGTACGAGGGAACGGAAACCAGCGAGCCCGAGGGGATCCGAGCCACCAAAGCGCTGCTGGAGCGGGTTCGGGAGGCTCTCACGCCGGAGTTCGCAGTCTGATGGATTCAGCCACGCGCATTGCCCGGAAGATGGCCACCCTGGCCGGAATGGGCTTTCAGCGCGTGGAGTCCCGGCTGATCCCTTCGGAGACGATCCCCGTGAAGGGGGGCCGCCATCGGGTCATTTCCAGCCAACCCTCCATGGGCACGCTGGTTTCGGTGACGGCGGTGCATGCGTCCCCGGGACTGATCCAGGATGCGGCGGGGCTGGCGTTTCGGGAGATGGACCGTGTGGTGAATCTCCTGAACCGGTATGACCCCTCTTCCGCTCTCTCCTATCTGAACACGGAAGGATCGATCGATGGTCCGCCGCCGGAGCTTACCACTGTGATGCGGCAGGCTCGGTCTTTCCACGACGCCAGCGAAGGTGCCTTCGATCCCACGGTCCAACCTCTGGTAGATCTCTTCAGAAGTCGCCTGGGTGGGGGTGACCCGGCCTCCCGGTCGGCGTCGAGCTCCCCTGCGTCCTCCAGCTTCGCCAAGCCCCCCAGCGAGGCCGAGATCCTTGAGGCGCTGGCGCTGGTCGATGGCCGAAGGGTCGAGTTGACCCCCCAATCCATTCGGCTCTCCATCCCCGGAATGGGTGTGACGCTGGACGGGATCGCCAAGGGGTACGTGGTGGACCGGATGGCCGCGGTCCTGGCCGCCCAGGGGCTGGAAGACTTCCTGATCAACGCCGGAGGCGACATCAGGAGCGCTGGGTTCAGGGAGGACGGCCGGGAGTGGCGGGTCGGAGTCCAGGACCCGACCAAGCGTGGGGACCTTCCCGACGTCATCGGCTTGACGAACGGAGCCGTGGCCACGTCCGGGAGTTATGAGATCTATTTCGATCGCGAGCGGACCCACCACCACATCGTCAGCGCCCGCTCGGGCGAATCCCCTCAGTCGAGTCAGAGTGTATCGGTGGTCGCCCCAACGGCATTGGCGGCAGATGCGCTGGCCACCAGCGTATTCGTGATGGAGCCGGAGCGGGGCGTCGCCTTCATTGAGTCACTTCCCCAGTGCGCTTGCCTCATCGTCGACCACCAAGGCCGGCAATTGAGATCGCAGCGCTGGCGGAGCGCCACAGACCTTCCCCACCCAAGGCAGGGATAACATGAACGGTGCAGCGAAAAAGGGGCCTGGCAGATTTCCCCACTACGGGATCTTCCAACTTACGGCCCTGGTGAGCTTGAGGATGCTCATCGGTTGGCACTTCCTCTACGAAGGGGTCGCCAAACTCACGAACCCCTACTGGACCTCGGCCGGCTACCTCCAGGAATCCAAGGGGTGGTTCTCGGAGTGGTTCATCTCCCTGGCCAACGACCCGGGGGCGCTGGCCATCGTCGACAACCTGAACCAGTGGGGCCTGCTTCTCATCGGGCTGGCTCTGATCGTGGGCACGTTCACCCGAACCGCGGCCGTGGCCGGAGTCCTGGTGCTGGCCCTGTACTACATGGCAGCGCCCCCCTTCCCGGGCATGGAGTACACCATGCCGACGGAGGGGAGCTACCTGATCGTGAACAAGATCCTCATCGAGTTGGCGGCCCTCCTCGTGATCCTGGGTTATCCCACGGCGCACCGCATCGGGCTGGACCGCATTTTGTTCCGAAATCGATACGCGAAAAAGGCTTAAATGGGTCTGACCACCTGAAGGGCGTTTACAGGAGGAACATCATGAGCGACGAGATCAAGCAGGAGCAGGAAGGTCAGAACCCCAGCCGACGGGACGTTCTGAAAGCGCTGGCTTCGGTACCGGTTCTGGGCGTGTTCTTCGTGGGCTGGTACCAGAAGAAGCTGGAGGCCGATGCCAAGCGGAAAGCCATCATGGCGGAACTCGGGATCACCGAAGGGGCCCCGGCCGTGATACCCAATGCCATCTCCCGTCCGCCAGGAAACCGGATCCGCGTGGGGATCATCGGGAATGGGGGTGAGGGGGAGGCCCTGGTCAGGAGCGCCGGCTTCGCCCATCCCGAATGGATCGAGAATGAGCGGACGGCAGCCGAGAGGAATCCCCGAAACCGCGGCCTCGCCACCTTCATGCAGCAGGACGACCTCAACATCGATGTCACGGCGGTGTGCGACGTCTTCGATGTCAGGGCCCAACGGGGGCTGGACGCCGCAGCAAACAAGGTCGGGCCCACCGCCGAGAAGTCCACCGTGGGAGCTACCCGATTCCTCCGCTACACCGATCTGCTGGAGAGCCCGGATGTGGACGCCGTGCTCATCGCCACTCCGGATCACTGGCATGCCCAGATGTGCATCGACGCCGTCGCCGCGGGCAAGCACATCTACGTAGAAAAGGCGATGACCCGCGAGGAGGAGGAGACCCACCGGATGTACGATGCCGTCAAGAACTCTGACATCGTCTTCCAGTTGGGGCACCAGCAGCGCCAGACCGAAAGCCACATCAAGGCCAGGGAGGTGATCGAGGCCGGGATCCTGGGGCCAATCACTCTGGTGGAGACCACCACGAACCGGAACGACCCCTGGGGCGCATGGGTCTGGGACATCCACGAAGAGGGGAACGAAAACACCATCGACTGGGAGCAGTTCCAGGGGCCGGCTCCCAACAAGGTACCCTTCAGCCTGGAGCGCTTCTTCCGCTGGAGGTGCTGGTACGACTATGGCACCGGGTTGTCAGGAGATCTCTTCTCCCATGAGTACGACGCCATCAACCAGATCCTGGACCTGGGAATCCCCAAGACCGCCGTGGCATCGGGCGGGATCTACTTCTTCAAGGACGGGCGGGACGTGCCCGACACCTGGCAGACGGTGCTGGAGTATCCGGACCGCGATCTGACGCTGGTCTACAGCTCCACCCTGGCCAATGGAAGGTGGCGGGGCCGGTTCTTCATGGGGCATGACGCCACCATGGAGGTGGACAACGGGCTCATCATCACCGCCGACGGATCCAGTACCCGGTACGAGGAGAAGATCGACGAGGGCATCATCGATACCTCCCGGCCCATGTTCACCTTCCAACCCGGCTTCACGGGGCTGGATGCCCTCACCTCGGCCACCGCAGAGTATTTCGCCCGGAAGGGTCTGCTCTACACCTACCGGGGCGGGCGCCTGGTGAACGCCTACCATCTCCACATCGCCGAATGGCTTGATGTGATCCGGAATGGTGGGGACACCAGCTGCAACATCGAGCGTGGGTTCGAGGAGGCCATCTCCTGCCATATGGCCACGATGGCGTACCGGGAGAAGCGGCAGGTGGAGTGGGACCCGGTCGCGCGGCGGATCGTATGAGCGCGAAGACTCGGTTGGGGATCATGATGTTCCTCCAGTACGCCATCTGGGGGGCGTGGGCGCCGGTACTGTCGGTGTACCTTCTGGACGACCTGGGTTTTAGCGGATTCCAGGCGGGGGCCATCTACGCCCTTCTTCCGCTGGCCACGATCCTGTCCCCCTTCATCGGGGGGCAGTTGGCGGACCGGTATTTCTCGTCAGAGAAGGTCATCGCCTTTCTCCAGACCACCGGAGGCGTTCTTCTAATCCTCTGCGCCCAGGCGACGAGCTTCACCACCATGGCCTGGCTCATGTTCGTGTACTGTCTCCTCTATGCACCCACCCTGGCCCTCACCAACTCCGTGGCCATGATCAACCTGAAGGACTCGGAGAAGGAATTCGGGGCCATCAGGGTCTGGGGGACCATCGGCTGGATCGCTGCGGGGCTGATGCTCTCGGGATGGAGGACGGTAGGGGGCGGGGGTGAATCGGTGGGCGGAGGTGGAGCGGTAATGATGGGCGGAGACATGCTTTTCCTGGCGGGTGTGTTCTCCATCGCCATGGGTTTGCAGGCGCTCATGCTCCCCAGGACCCCCCCTTCGAAGGAGGGGGTGAAGCCGTGGGCGTTCCTCGAGTCGCTGAAGATGTTGAAAGCGAAGCAGTTCGCCATCTTCGTCGCCATCACCTTCGTGGTCTCCACGGAGCTGGAGTTCTTCTACATCCTTACGGCGCCCTTCCTCCAATCCGACGCGATCGGGGTGTCGTCGGCGAATCTGCCGGCCGTCATGACCATCGCCCAGTTCGCCGAGATCTTCGTGATGGCCTTCGGCTTGTCCTGGGCTCTGAAGCGGTATGGAATGAGGAAGACGCTGGCCATAGGCGTGGTGGCGTGGCCCATCCGGTACGTGATCTTCGCGATCGGCGGTCCGGCCTGGTTGGTGATCGCTTCCCTGGCGTTGCATGGGTTCTGTTACGTGTTCTTCTTTGTGGCGGCCTTCATCTATGTGGACAAGGTGGCGCCTCCCGACATCAGAGCTTCCGCGCAGAGCATGATCGCCATCGTGGCCCTCGGCCTGGGGCGTTTCCTCGGTAGTCTGTTCGCCGGGAAGATCCAGGAGATCTTCACGACCGACCTGGGCACCAACTGGACCGGTGTGTTCCTGGTTCCCTGTGCCCTCACCATGCTTTGTGCCGTGGCCTTCCTGGTCTTTTTCCGGGACGAGGAGGGAGCTCAGCCGGTGGCGGCCTGAGCCGGCGGCCCCATGAGAAATGGGGGGATGACGAGAGGCCGGGTCCTCTGAAAGACCCGGCCTCGCCGTGGGCTGGAGAATGCGGCCTCTCCGGGTGGCAACGAGGGCCTACATGGATGGCCCCATATCGGCCGGAATCATGTTTTGATGGAGGTGGATCTTAAGAGAGCCGTCGGCCTGGTAAAGGGATACGGTCTGCCACATTCCGGACATGGGCATGGGGCCCTCCGGTCCTTCGACGTTCTGGGAGAAGGTGCCGTAAGCCGCAGCCATGTCCCCGTGGACGACGAAGTCCGCGGTTTGGATGACCAGGTCGGATGCTCCCGGAAGAGACCCCTCGAAGTATCCGGCAATGGCTTCCCGGCCGTTGTACACGATGCCGGAAACGTCGGTGAACACGGCGTCCTCGGTATAGAATTCGGCCACGGCTGCCCAGTCGTCAGCATTGGCCAGGGATTGCCATTCGGCTCTGAGGGCGTCGAAGTTGGCCTGGGCCTCCTGGGCGGTTCGTGCAGGCTCCATCTCCGCCTCCGGCGGAGGCTGGCATCCGCCGACCACCATGGCCAACAGGATCGGGGTCAGGGCGAGGGACAGTTTACGCATTGTAGACTCCTTCCCGGACGGTTCGTGCCGGGCGTGTGTGTGGGTCACTGTCGGGGCGTAAGAGAAAGGTAAAGACGCGATCGGCGGTCGTCGAGGAGAAAAATCAGCCGCTTCGAGAGCGCAACTCTGACGGGGGTTTTCGGATCGGGCACGACACGGCACTGGACCAGCGAAGAAAGGTGAAATCGTGATGGCAGCAAAAAGACTCGGGGTTGGGTTCGTAGGGGGCGGGTTCGTCGGGAAGTTCCACATCCGATCCTTCGTGGGGGTCCGGGACGCGGACGTCCTGGGGGTCGTGGGGGGGGACGACGACTCGGCGCAGGAGGCTGCCGCCCTGGCTAGGTCGTTGGGGGTGGGAGAGGCCAGGGCCTTCGACTCCATCACAGAGATGGTGGCCGACCCCGCCATTGATGCGCTTTGGATCTGCGCTCCCAACTTCACCCGCCTCGAGGTGATGGAGGAGATCGTCCATGCCCTGGAGTCGGGGAAGAGTGAGCTGGTCGGGGTGGCATGTGAAAAACCCCTGGGCCGAACCGCCGCCGAAGCCCGGAAGATGTTGGAACTGGTCCAGCGGGCGGGAGTGCTGGACGGCTATCTGGAGAACCAGCTCTTCTCGCCGGCGGTGGTCCGGGGAAAAGACATTCTCTGGAGCCGCGGCGCAGCCCTCACCGGGGCCCCCTTCCTGGCGCGGGCCGCCGAGG
>JBDRDQ010000487.1:0-7184 GCA_043820695.1 Gemmatimonadota bacterium
GGGGAGGCCGGCGCACGCCAGCACGACAAAGAGAAGAAGACGGCGGATCCATGCGTTTTGAGAAGATGCCGATCGCATTTTGTCATTCCTGTCGTTTCGGAAACCACCCTTGCCGTCCCACCCCGGGCCGGGCCCGCCAGGCGGTCCCGGCACAACCACCTCCTGCCATAAGACTACGCGCCCAACCCCGCCATTATCCAGAGCAGAGCCAGGATCAACAGTATGAAGAGACAGCTTCCCCCGAACCCCGCCACGTCGATCCAACCCGGCTTCAGGATCTCCCAGGCGGAGCCCGGCCAGATCTTCTCCTCCTCGAACATCTCGGGGTGCCGCGCCGCGTGCTCCACCGCCGCTTCGTCCTCTTCCGGAGTTCGCTGAATCGAGGTGTGCAGCTTCCCGAAGAAGCGGTCCAGGCGCTCCTTGTCCACCTGCCGGGTGAAGGGGCTGATGGCGAAGAGAAGGAGGAAGGGGAAGAGGGCGTCGAAGAAGAAGCGGGCGGCAACCAGCTGGGCCTTGGACCAGCGAGTGAGGTCGAGGCCGAACCAGCTCAGCACCCAGATCTCGGCCTCGAAGCGGCCCTGCCCCTCCAGGGGGGACTCGGGGTCGTCGGGGTCCACCCGAACCACGGTCTCGAAGAAGATCCCCGCCGGCAGCACGTGGTTGGTCTTCTGGATCGTCTCCCCCACTTCCCGGGCCCGCCCGGCCTCCACGTCTTCGGCCAGGGCCCCGGTCACCACGGTGACCTCCCGGGGCGCCGTCTGCACCAGGAAGGCCGGGTGCGTGCGCAGTACGGGAATGGCCGGGACGAGGTTGGGAATGATGGCGTAGATGGTGAAGGCCAGAACCACCTGGATGATGACGGCGGCCTTGGTGAGCCTCCTCCATATCAGACCCAGCCAGAGGGCACCTCCGAACACCGCCGGCAGGGAGATGAAGTACTTGAAGAGGCTCAGGAGGTCGTCGGCCCAGACGGCCGCCGCGATCCCACACAGGAGGATCACCCCGATCACCACCCGCCCCACATCGATGTAGTGCCTGTCCGAGCGCCCCTTCACCACGGGCTGGTAGAGGTTCCGCACGAAGAGGGCCGCGTTCGTGACCGAGAGGGCATCCAGGGAGGACATGTTGGCCGCCAGAACTCCCGCGAGCATCAGCCCGATGGCCCCTGGGAAGAGAAGGCTTCGGGTCATGACCCCCCAGATCTGGTCAGGGTCGTCCAACGTCCCCCCGTAGAGGCCGATGGCGATGAGGCCCGCCAGGGCCCAGAAGAGCATGATGAAGCGCTTGAAGAACATGCCCCCCAGCATCCCCAGACGGGCGGTCATCTCGTCCTTGGCCGAGCCGGCCGTGGGCATCATGGGGGGAGCCGCGATGATGGCCACCAGGTTGGCCAACACCATCCCCAGGATGGTGTACCACGCATACTCGCTGGTAGCGGCCGACCCGAAGAGGGAGAACATGTAATCCGGCACCTTCGCATGGAGTCCCTCGAAGCCCCCTAACTGGCTCAGCCCCGCGGGGATGAGGAGGAGGGAGAAGGTGACGATCAGCACCCCCTGGAGTGCATCGGAGACGGCCGCGGCCGCGAAGCCCCCCATCATGGTGTAGATGGCGATGACGACGGCATAGGCGAGGTAGAATGCCATAGGGTTGGTATAGGAGACCAGCCCTCGGAGCTCGCCTCGCTTGGCCCGTTCATGCAATTCCTCGTAGCGGGCCAGGTCGGTGGCGTTCAGCCCCTCCTCCAACCGGCCCTCCAACTCGCGGTACTCATGGAATTGGGCCACGGACCGGGCCTCTTCCACCGTGTAGGCGCTCTCGGCCTTGGGCGTCAGGGCCATCATCGTCTTCCCCGCCACCATGTAGGCGGCGCCTCCGCCCAAGCACACCATCACCAGGGTGAACGCGGCGAAGGCGCCCCCCAGAAACCTGCTGTCGAAGCGCTCCTCCAGGAGGTCTCCGGTGGTGACCAGGCGGGAGCGCCGAAAGAGCGCCGTCGTGAACCAGTAGAAGGGCGTGAGGAAGAGGACCAGGTACTGGATCCACATCCCCCCCAGACCCTGCCGGTAGATCTCCCGGGAGACTCCCACGGCCTGGTTGGCGTCGGTGGAGTTCCCAAAATTGAGGAAGAACTGGTAGAGCTTACCGAGCTTTCGACCGGCCAGATAAAAATCCGTCTGGTCTTTCACCCGGCGACCCACCCAGCGGCCGATCCAGAGGATGGCGATGACGTAGACAGCCAGGATGAAGACGTCGATGAGGTGGAGTCCGAAAAGGTACACGTTACCTCGTCAGCTTCTCGGGACGGCCCGGCTTCCCGGTGGCGGAAGGGCCGAACCATGCCCCACCCTGCTTCCAGGATTGAAGGCGCCGGATCATGGACCGGCTTCCGCCAACGCCTCGAAATAGGCGTACATGTTCTCTGGCCTGGCCCCCGGCCCGAACTCGCATTGGGCGATGAATCCGCCGCTCCGATGAAATGCGGCCTCCATGCGACGGGCGGCGGCGGCGACCTCCCCCGGGGCGGCCCGGGGCAGAAGCTGTTGCCGGTCCATCTCCCCCCAGAAGGTGATCTCTCCGGCGAACCGGCTTCCCAGCTCCTCCACCCCCATGCAGAACACCTGGCTGTTCAAGGCATCCAGGCCGATCTCGATAAGGTCGGGTATGATCTCGGTGATGTAGCCGTCGGAATGCATGAAGGCATGCTTTCCGTGGGCGTGGGCGATGGACACGTAGTCCGCATAGAGGGGTTTGAAAAGCTCCCTCCAGAGCTCCGGCGCCACCAGAAGCGCCCGCTGGCTCCCCCAGTCGTCCATGAAGGTGAGGGCATCCACGTCGGTACGGGCCCAAAGGGTCAACTCCTCCAGGTAGAAGGCATGAAGACGATCCAGGAAGGTGAGGAGATCCTCCGGCGGCCGATTCAGGTCCAGGTAGAGATTTTCGGTGCCTCGGAGGAATTGGAGGCGTTCGAAGGGTCGGGGACAGGTTCCGGCCAGAACGTATTTGTCGGTGCCGTGGCAGAACTCGGCGACCTGCTTCACATCGATGTCCAGACGCTCCCTGGGAAATAAGATCCCCGGCGCGTCGGACCAATCCAGGAGGCGGGGGTTCTTGACCTGCCCGATGATTCCGTCCTGGATGTTCTCGAACTCACACCCCCACGCATCCAGGAACGTCCCGACCGTGTGGGCGTTTCCTCCTCCCGGTACCGGCTCGCTGCAGAGGATGGGGATGGTCGTGATATCCTGGGGGAAGGCTCCCTCGATCCGAGCCAGCTCCTCCGGATACCGGGTCCTGGCCCAGGGCAGCACCCACATCTGTCGTGGAAGCCGGGACGGGGATCGAAAGTCCAGGGCCTGTTTCACCAGCTCCCGCGGCGAGGAGTCCGCGGGCGCATCGCCAGGGGGACGCCGCGGATCCGCCGCCCGGCGTGCAGCCGATGCGCCACCCTGCCTCCGGGCCGGCCGGCGGGGGGGCAGCTTCTCCACGACCTGGCCCGGACCCTCCTCCGGCTCACCCAGTGAGAGGAGCGACCGGGCCTTTTCAACGGCCTGTGCCGCCGTCTCGGCATACCCATCGGCTCCGATTTCCTCGGCGAAGACAGCCGAAAGGGGAGCGCCTCCCACCAGCACCTTCACCCTGTCCCGGATCCCGGCGCGGTCCAGCGCTTCCACCACCTCCCGCATGACGGGCATGGTGGTGGTGAGGAGGGCCGAGAGCCCTACGATGTCGGCATGGTGTTCCCGGGCCGCTTCGGCAAAAGCCGCGGGGGACACATTGGCGCCCAGGTCATGGACGGCGAAGCCGCCTCCCTCCAGCATCGCCGCTACGATGTTCTTCCCGATGTCGTGGAGATCTCCGGCCACGGTGCCGATCACGACCCGACCCTGCGGTTCGACGCCCCGATCCGCCAGCTGAGGCTTGATGAGGACGAGAGTCTCCTTCATGGCCCGGGCTGCGAACATGAGCTCCGGCAGGAAGAAGCGTTGGTCCTCGAAGCGTTTTCCCGCCTCGGCCATGGCCGGAATGAGGGCCCGGTCCAGGATGTTCTCAGGGGCCACGCCCGAGGCCAGGAGGGATTCCGTCAGCGCCCGAGCCTCCGGTGCATTTCCCTCCAGGATGGCCTTCAGCAGATCAGGAGCCCACTTCGTTTCCGTCATCGTTGGATTCCCCTGGAAGGCTCTTCGACCGTCATCTCCCGCACTTCATCGGCCGTGGCGAGAAGCCAGTCCCCGGCCATGGTAAGCTTGAGGCAGGAGGCCCCCGCCCCGAACTCCAGCGCATCCTGGGGGCTCAACCCGGCGAGGGTTCCGTAGATCAGGCCCGCGGCGAAAGCGTCGCCGGCCCCCACTCCGTCCACCACATCGACCTCGCGAAGAGGGGTCCGGTAGCCTTCCGTCCCGTCGTGGAGGAATGCCTGGGACGTGGCCCTCGAGGCCGATCCCCCCTTCAACGTCACGGCGGCCATACGCAGGCCGAACCGCTCCACCAGATGACGGGCCAGGGACCCGAAGCGTTCCTCATTCGACGACCCGTCCTGGTCTGCGCTCCCCCCATGGGGGAACCCGAACAACCTCGTCAGTTGATCTCCGTTCCCCATCAACACGTCCGCCTCTTCGACGAGGGGGGTCAAGACCGTGCGTGCCCGCTCCAGAGACCAGAGCTTCGAGCGGTAGTTCAGGTCGAAGCTCACCGTGAGGCCCATGGCTCTCGCCACCTGCACCGCCTCCCGAACCGTCCTTTCCGATCCCTCGCTCAGGGCCGGGGTGATCCCGGTATGATGGAACCAGGCAGCACCCGAAAACACGGTCTTCCAGTCCACTTCGCCGGCGTCCACCCCGGCGACGGCGGACCCGGCCCGGTCGTAGAGGACCCGCGGCGCCCGTGGGCCGGCCCCGTGCTCGAGAAAGTAGATCCCCATCCGGCCTTCCCGCCGAAACACGTGGGAAGTGTCCACCCCCAAACCACGCAACCGGTCCAGGGCAGCCTCGGCCAAATCATGCTCCGGAAGAACCGTCACGTACCGGGAGGAAATCCCCCACTGGGCCAGGGCAGCCGCCACGTTCGCCTCGGCCCCACCGTAGGTGACGTCGAAGCGGTTTCCGTTCCGAAGCCGCGTTCCCGAGGGGGGCGACAGGCGCAGCAACACCTCGCCGAAGGTCACCACGCCGCGGCCTTTCGGCTCGGCACCGCCCCTCTCCCCGGGAGGGGGAGCGGGAGCGGCGGTGGCGGTATCCGCGGCGGCAGCCGCACCGGGATCCCTTATCTCGCGGACCACCCGAAGCCAGCTCTCAGCGTCGTTCCGGACTTGGGAGGCATCGTCCAGATGACGGGTGAGGGAGGACCCGCAGAAGAACCCCTCCGGATCCTGGCGGGAAACGCTCCCCAGATTCTCGGGGGTGAGCCCTCCGGTGTAGATGAACCGGATGCGGGGATACACCCCTCGCCATGCGGCGACGGCTCGCCGTACGAAGGCTTCGTTCCCCGAGATCGGAAAGATCTTGTAGACCCACTGCCAGGGCCGGCCCCGCCGAAGCTCCTCCAGTGTGCATCGGTAGAGCTCGGCTTTCCGTGCCAGCTGCTTTCCACAGTCCGCCAGCCCCCCCGGCACGCACATGACGTCGGCACCCACGCAAAGCTCCACCACCTCCGGCACGTAATCCGGCGACACCACCCCGGCCACTCCCGCGGCGAGAGCGCTCTCGGCTTGATCCCGGGTGAGGACGGTGCCCGCCAGAAGGAGGGCCGAAGGATGGGCCCGCCGGACGGCTTCGATTCCCGGGAGGGCATGGTCGCTCCGAAACGCGATCTCCAACACGATTCCCAGCGGATCCAATAGCTCGTAGGCCCGCAGGCAGTCCTGAGGGCTTTGAGGGTCCAGAAGAGCGATGGACCGGCTTCCCTCGAGCCTCTCCCAAACCGCCCTCGATTGGTCCGTCATCCGGGCTCCCTTCGGATTCAAAGACGTTTGATGCCCATTCCTCCGCTCACCTCGAACACCCCCCCGGTGGAGTAGGAGAACTCCCCTCGCGCCAGGGAAGCCACCGCCCGGCCCACATCGTCCGGCTCACCCCATCGCCCCTGTGGAACCAGCCCGTCCGCGATCAGGGCATCGTAGACCTCTCCCACCGGGGCGGTCATCTCCGTGCGTATGATTCCGGGCCGCACCTCGTAGACCCCGATTCCGTGGGGGGCCAACCGGTGGGCGCAGATCCGGGCCAGATGGCTCAGGCCGGCCTTGGACAGGCAGTATTCGGCACGGTTGGGGGAGGAGGTGTCGGCAGAAATCGAGGTGATGAACACGATTCCCAGCTGGCCCGCATCGTTCCCGCTGGATCGGGCCACCATGTGCCGGGCGACCCGCTGGGTAAGAAAGAAGGGGCCCCGGAGGTTGGTGCCCAGAACCCTGTCGAAGCTCTCCGGCGTCGTGTCCAGATAATCCAACCGCTCCAGAGGCCCTACGCCGGCATTGTTCACCAGGAAGTCGATACGTCCGAACCGCTCCAGCGTCTGTCGGACCAGGCCTTCGTGAGTGCCCAGCTCCGAGATGTCGGCGGCCACGGGGAGGAACTCCGTCCCCGCATTCCGGCAGAGAGCGCCGGTACCGGCCAGGCCCGAAGGGGCACCCTCCGGGTCGTAGCTCCGGGCAACTCCGGCTATGTCGTAACCCTCCCGCGCCAGCGCCACGGCGATGGCTCTCCCAATGCCGCGGCTGGCGCCCGTCACGACGGCGCAGGGTCGTTCCTTCATTCCCGACTCCTTTCTCTGCCGGTCCGTCATCCGAAGGTGCGGCCTTCCCGGTAGTCCCTCCACACCTCCTCGAACCATCCATCGGCCTCGGGTATGGGACGAACCGGCACCCATGACGTCTTCACATCTTCTCCGTCCTCCACCCATACTTCCAGGACCTGCCCATCCACCTCCGCTCCCGGCCCATTCCGGGAGAACCGCCACGATTCATCCAGGCTAGGGCATGGCAGGACCCCTTCTGGATCGAGCACGAGGGCGGAGCCCCGGGAGCGCCCGCCGGCATCCAGGTAGGCCCGAATCGCCTCCAGATAGACCAGGTGGGTCAGGCAGAGATCCGCAGCCCAGAAGGCCGTGGGCACGGCCCTCAAATCCGTCACCCGCAGGGTCGCCGGAAGCGTGCGCTGGAGAGATCGGGCGGCTTCCGCTTCTCTCCG
>JBDRDQ010000488.1:0-2010 GCA_043820695.1 Gemmatimonadota bacterium
CACCGTGGTGGTTACCGATCACAAAGGCGTGGATTACGAGCAGGTGTTGGAGCTGTCTCCCATCGTGGTGGATGCCCGGAATGCGACCCAGGCAGGGCGACGGGGCATCAATCAGCCGAACCCGGGAGGGTGGATTGTGAAGGGTTACCCTACGGGCCAGGCATAGAGCATACATCCGCATGAGATCCGTAATCGATGACTGACCTTTCAAGACATGTTGACGCTTCAGCTTCCTACCTGGTGACCGGCGGCGCCGGCTTCATCGGCTCCCATCTGGTCGAGCATCTCCTGGCCGGAGGAGGCCGGGTGCGGGTGGTTGATGACTTCTCTACCGGCCGAAGGGAGAACCTGACGCCCTTCCTGGACCGCATCGGGTTGGTGGAGGGAGACATCACCGATGTCGAGGTCTGTCGGAGGGCTTCCCAGGGAGTGGACGTCGTGTTCCACCAGGCAGCCCTTCCCTCTGTGCCCAGGAGCGTCATCGACCCCGTTCGTTCCCATGCGGTGAACGCCACCGGCACGCTGAACGTGCTCCTGGCCGCGAAGGAGGCCGGAGCCCGCCGCGTGGTGTATGCCAGCTCCTCATCGGCCTATGGTGACACTCCCACACTTCCGAAGAGGGAAGATCAGAGCCCCAGCCCTCGTTCTCCCTACGCTGTGGCCAAGCTCACCGGAGAGCACTATGTGAGAAGTTTTCCGGGGGTCTACGGAGTGGAGGGTGTCGCTCTACGGTATTTCAATATTTTCGGTCCCAGGCAGAGCCCGAACTCGGCCTACGCCGCGGTGATTCCGCTCTTTGCCGCTGCCGCCATGGCGGGGGAGTCCCCGACCATCAACGGGGACGGGGAACAGACCCGGGATTTCACCTACATCGACAACGCAGTCCTGGCCAACCTGCTGGCCGCCTCCGCACCGGCCGAGAAGGTGTCCGGTGAGGTCTTCAACGTCGGGTGTGGGGACCGGATTTCCGAGAACCAGCTCTGGCAGGAGATCCGGCGGGTTCTTGGGGCCTCCGTTGAGCCGGTTTACGGCCCCCCGCGAGCCGGAGACGTTCGGGATTCCCTCGCTTCCCTCGACCACATCCGGGAACGAGCCGGCTACGAGGTGCTGGTAACGCTCGAGGACGGCATTCGCCGAACCGTCGAATGGATTCGGGATAGGTCACCGCCGTCCACCACGCCCTCCCTCGATAGGCTGCCTCTTCCATGACCCCCGCCGAAAACGCTGAGCTGCGCGAGTTCATCTCCGAGGAGCTGCGGAAAGTGCACGACCGGGTGGACCAGATCCACACCCGGGTGGACCAGGTGTATGTCGGGCAACTGGACGTCCAGGAGCACGTGGCCGGCCATTTCGGCAAGGTCTACACCCGCCTTGACGATGGGTTCGCCAGCCTCGAGGCTGTGTCCACCCGCCTCTATCGTGTTGAAACCCAGTTCGAAGAGATGCGGAGCGATTTCCGGGCTTTCGGCGAGGGGCTCGGGTCCGCGAACCGGAGAACGGAGGAGCTCCGCTCCGACATGAACCGGGGGTTTGAGGGACTCCGCTCCGACATGAACCGCGGAACTGAGGAACTCCGCTCCGACATGGACCGGGGCTTTCTGGATCTGCGCGAAGAGACCAGCGCTGGGTTCCGCTCATGGGGCGAGCGCGTAGTCGCGGTGGAGGACCGCGTGGAGGGCTTGGAGGCCAAGCGAGGCTGAAAGGGGGACCGGGGAAACTCAGCTTAAGACCATTCGCCAATGCTATTGGGTGCGTCTATCTACCTCTCCTCAAGGCCTCGAGCTCGGCCAGGAGGGGTTGCCAGTATGCTTGGTCCGCGTCCCGCTCCCGCTGTTCCTCTTCCACTACGCGCTCTTCCACTTCCCTCAACTTCCCGTCCAAGGCCGCCTTTATGGCCGAGCGGGAAGGGGCCTCGGCACGGGCCTCTTCCGGATGCCGGGCCACAACCTCCAAGAGGGCCTCGGGAGTCCGAATCTCCCGAAGCCAGAAACGAATCTGCTGCGGAGTTGG
>JBDRDQ010000489.1:0-2107 GCA_043820695.1 Gemmatimonadota bacterium
CTTCGTGCCCTTCTTGACGAAGGTCGGCACTCGTTCGGAAGAAGGGGCAAGCACATCCATGCGGAGCCGCTTCGACCCGACATCCTGGAACTGGACTTCGACCGAGTTCGCACCGATTGAGAGAACCAATCCCGCACCCCAATGCGGACACTTCGTGTTGGTTACGGAGTCCCCTTGCTTGATCGCCATGAGTATCACCCTGCCTTGCTCTCGCCTCAGTGGCTTGGTCATCGCGGGTTTCCGTCCATTCCGATAGCGGCAACTACCGCCATCGCTGCATGTTGAGGATGCCGCTGTCACACCCCCTGGTTCACCGTCCAGGTCACCCGACACCACTTGCTGCAACTCGGGGAGTGTCGATTCGAAGTGTAGCATGCGGGGATGCCTGGGGTTCTGGCTGCAACCCCGTTCTCCGCGAAAACCCCGTATCGACGACCCGGTACAGATCTACCGCCCATTCATGGTACGCTCCCCGGCCTTATGGGAACACTGCTATCGCCTGGCAACGTCCCGGAACTTGTTGAAAAGGAGAGGTGGCGTATTCTCCGGGTGACATAACCCAAAGCCCGAGATGGGCTTAACCGGAGGAATACGCCATGAAGGATCGTAGCGCAGAGTTGCTCGCCCCGCCACGAGATTTCCATGACCTCGAAACCCTCATCCGCGGCCGCATCCGGTCCGCCATCGTCGAGATCTTGGACGAGGAGCTGGAGACCGCCTTGGGTGCCGGCGGTCATGAGAGGACTCCCGGTCGCACGGGCTACCGTCACGGGAGTCTCCCCCCGAGGGTGCTCATGACGGCGTTCGGCCCGGAGGAGGTGGAGGTTCCCCGTGGACGACTGAAGACCGAGACGGGGACGGAGGAGTTCAAGAGTCAGATCATCCGTCGTTACGAGCGGCGGACCCGGCGTCTGGACGCGGCCTTGCTCAACAGCTACCTGATGGGGGCGAACACGCGCAAGATCCGGCTCGCGCTGAAGCCCTTGGTCGAGGGTACCGCTCTGTCCCGGAGCGCGATCTCCCGGCTGGCGAAGCGGCTGCACACGTTGTTCGAGGCCTGGCGGAGCCGGGATCTGAGCCAGGAGACGTACGTGATTCTGGTCCTGGATGCGATCCGCGTGCCGGTGCGGCTGGCCCGGCGCGTGGTCAAGGTGCCGATCCAGGCAGTCGTGGGGGTGAAGGCCTCCGGCGAGAAGGAGCTTCTCGAGCTCCGGCTTGCCCCGAGTGAGAGCCTCAAGTCGTGGGAGGGTGTCCTCGAAGGGTTGGTGACGAGGAATCTGGTCCCTCCAATCCTGGTGATGCTGGACGGTAACGCGGGTCTGATCCGATCGGTTCGGGAGGCCTGGCCAGGGGCGCAGCTGCAGCGATGCACCCGGCACAAGCTCGAGAATCTGCTCTCGAAGGCTCCGAAGCACTGCCACGAGGAGCTGAAGCGGGACTACGGCGCCATCACGCACGCGGGAGACCGCGAGCAGGCCGAGACGGCTTACGAGGGGTTCTGCCGGAAGTGGCAGAAGCTGGTCCCGGAGGTGGTCGTCAGCCTGAAGGAAGCGGGGCCCGACCTGCTGAGCTTCTATGGCTTCCCCTCCGAGATGTGGAAGAGCCTGCGGACAACGAATGTGATCGAGCGGGTGAACAAGGAGTTTCGCCGGAGGATCAAGACGCAGGAGTCGTTTCCGACGGAGGCCGCGGCGCTGACGCTTTTGTTCGGCCTGATCGCTTCCGGAGCGATCCGTCTTCGGAAGATCGATGGAAACCAGAAGTTGAACGAGGTCATCGCTGGGGCGCAGAGGAAGATCGCATGAGAGTCCCGGGAGCCTCCACGAGCACCCGACACCTCGAAACAGGGGGGTGCCACCGGTCGGACCGACTCGCGATCGTCGATCCTGAGGCTCCTGGTGAAGCCGCTTCTCAGCGGAATGTCGACGAACAGCCATTGCAAGGCCCGATGACCCTCAGAGAGGGAAGGAGGAAGGGAAACTCGCATCGGATCGTGAAGATGCACGAAGACGGACGGAAGAGGTAGGATGCAGGAGGCTCGGAGAGTACGTCAGACACTTTTCAACAACAATCGAGACGCTGCCCAGCACCAAGGGTTCCCTCTTTG